>JACDAG010000938.1 GCA_013695565.1 Bradyrhizobium sp. | reverse complement strand
CGCTTGTCGTTGCCGAATTTCCTGATCACGCGGCGCTCGACCACGACGGAGCGCTGGGCACCTTGCTCACCCGTGATGACGCGGGTGGCCGACCGCGCAAGCGCACGGCCAGTCTTCTTCACTTCAGCCAGCACCTCCTCGTACGGCATTCCCATCAGCGCGGCGGCGATTTCCGCCTGCTGCTGCTGATCCTCGGTAATGCCGACGGCAGCGAAGATCGCTTCCTCCAGCGTCGGCGGATCGCGCCGTACGCGCCGGGTACCATATTTCGTGTTCCAGTCTTCGCTCATCGGGGCCTCGCATCTGATGCGGAGATACCTAAGTGCCCTTATGCTGCATTGCAATATGAATTTGCCGTGGCATTACAGCTATGCACCTACAATTTCTCCAATCTGGTAGCGTCATACATTTCGATGGTGGTGGCCGCGGCCGCCAGCGCGTGCAGCGATTTAACGAATTCGCGCGAGGCGGAGACCGCGAAATGGTTAAGCAGCGCGGCGCGGTCGGCCCATTGCTCGAAAAATACCAGCCGCGACGGGTTTTCGCAGTCGACCTGCACCGCATGCGAGATGCATCCGGGCTCAAGGCGCGAACGATGGACGTGTTCGAGGCTCAATCGGCGGACTTCGTCGAAACTGTCCTGTTGCGCCGTCACGCTGCCGGTCACCACGATCATCTCGTCCTCCCGTTTTTGCCGTCCTGGTCCGAATTATTCGGCAGCGGCCAAGTCCAGCTTCTGTTGCGGCCAGCGCTTCAGCGCGGCGTGGCCGGCATCGGTCAGCAGGTAGATGCCGCGCTCGGCGCGATCGAACCAGCCATAGACATTGTGCAGCAAAATCTTGCCCGCGTCCGGCATTCCCACGCGCAAATCCTTCACGCGCCGCGGACCGTCCGACAGCGCCGCCGCGCAGGCCAGCGCCTGCTGGCGATAGGCGGTCATGATCGGCGCGCGCGTGCTGCCGCCCATCGCCGGATCGCCCTTGCGCCGCTGATGCTCCGAGACCAGCCGCGAGCGCTTTTTGGGATTGCGGCGAGGAGCCGTGGTGGCGGGCTGCACGATCACCTCGACGTCGCCGGTGCTGGTGACCGCGAGCATGCCGAAGCCGAGCCGCCGGCACAAATTGCGATAACGGGCGTCGCCCTCGCGGCCCTTGCCGCGTACCGATAATCTGGCGGCGAGCCATACCTCGTCGCAGGCGCCGGCGCGATCGACCGCCTGCAGGATGAGTTCGAGGTTGAAGGTGAGCTTCAGTTCGCCGATCACCACGATCGGCGGATCATCGGCACTCAGCGCCACCAGATCGCAGCCGCCGACCTCGCCCTTGACCGTGAAGCCGAGCTTTTCGAGGAAGCGTTTGACGGGCAGATAAAGCGCAGTTTCCAACGAAAGGCTCCGGCGGCAGCAGTGGCCGCGACTCAATGCCACCAGTTTAACCCGGATTTGGGCAATTCGCGCGGAAGCGAATTGAGGGGGAAAGGTTGAGGACTGACTGATCAGCCGGTCCCCAAGGCAGTCGCGATGTGAATCAGATCAGCGGCGGGAGCGGAGGCTTCGGCGGGTTCAACATCTTGCCAAGCTCACCCGAGAAAACGAGGCAGACGGCCATTAGTGAACCTGAGACGATCATCGTCCATTTTAAGGTTCGACCAAACTCCGCATCCTTTGGTGAAATATAAACAAGGATGTTTTTTACCTCGTAAGGGATGATGCGGCCTATTTCGGGCTGTGGGAATTTGGGCCAACCCACATAGTCCATTTCCAGGAGGGCCCACCACCAAAAGGCGACAACCAGCACGAAGGCGGACGCCTGCCCAATTCGATAGAAAGCCTTCTGGAATTTTGTCATGTTATCCCGCCTTGGGGATTTTTGTTGCGCGATGCTGCAACGGCTTCCTCTGCAAAGGCATCGAGCTTGCCATCACTCGAATCTCGCTCGATGGCTGCATCAAAACGATCAGCATCGAACGCCTCGAACCAGGCGCGAAAGCGCGCCAGCTCTCCGGGAGGCAATTTCGCGACGGCGCTTTCAATGTCCTCTGCGGTTGTCATTCATGCAACATAGCATGGGATGCAACGAAAAGTAGCGCGAGCGGCGATGCTGATCCGCCTAAACCCTGCCGCTCACCGGCAGCAGCGCGCCGGTGACGGCGGAGGCGGCGTCGCTGGCGAGGAACAGGATCACGTCGGCCAGTTCCGTTGGGCTTACCCATTTGGTGAAATCGGATTTCGGCATGCTGGCGCGGTTGGCTGCGGTGTCGATGATCGACGGCAGCACGGCGTTCACCGTGATCCTGCCCTTGTATTCGGCGGCCAGCGCTTCGGTCATGCGATGCACGCCTGCCTTGGAGGCAGCGTAGGAGCCCATGCCGGCACCCGCCTGCAGCGCCCCGAGCGCGCCGATATTGACGATCCGCCCCGCACGCGACGCCGTGAGATACGGGATCGCCGCGCGTGAAGCGTTCAGCGTGGTCGTGACGTTGAGCGCGTACATGCGCTGCCAGGTCTTGGGATCGCCTTCCGCGACCGTCTCGTATGCAAAACCGCCGGCGATGTTGATCAGCGCGTCCAGCCTGCCGAAATGCGCCGCGGCGTTATCGATCGCCTTCTTTGCCGCCGCCGCGTCGGTCAGGTCGACGCCGCCGAGCTCGAACTGGTTTGGCGTCACCGGCACCTGGGTCGGTGCGTGGTCCACGCTCGCAACCCTGGCGCCGCGCGCCAGCGCTTGATCAACGACGACGCTGCCGAGCGCACCGAGGGCGCCGGTCACGACAATTACTTTTCCGTCCATGATGGGCCTCCATGCGCCGATGAAAAGGGAGCGCACACTAGCGCCGGCAGTTTTTCATTTGCAATGCGGCGAATTTCGCATCCAAATGCGGGTATCGAATGAAATATTCACGCTGAGGGTGATGAAATGAACGACGTGTCACGTACCGGCGATCCGGACGTCGTCAACTTCAAATGCAAATTGCCGTATCTGACGACGGCGCTCCAGCGCCCGGAAAAAATCAAGATCGTGGCGATCGGGTCGTCGTCGACGGCGGGCGTTGCACCGGTCGCACCCTATCCGCCTCGTCTGGAAATGCTGTTGCGGCAGAAACTCGGGCGGCGCACGATCGATGTGGTCAACCGCGGTATCAGCGGCGAAGAGGCGCCGAAGGAGTTGGAGCGATTTCGATCCGACGTGTTCGAAGAGGCGCCCACTCTGGTGATCTGGCAGGTGGGTACCAACGCCATCTTTCATGACATGGATCGCAGGGAGGTCGCCGGAGCCATCGAGAGTGGATTGAAGCAACTCGCCCACTTGTCGGCGGATGTGATCCTGATGGACCTGCAATACACCAGGGCGATGACCGACAAGCTTGCGGCATCGGAAGAAATGGTGGCGTTGATCGCCGCAGCCGCGGAGACCGCGAAGGTCAACGTCTTTCGACGTTTCGCGCTGATGCGACGTTGGGTCGATGATCATATCCCGATCAGTGCCCTGGAAGACGGTGCAGACAATCATCTCCACACCAGCGAGTGGGCGACCGGTTGCGTGGCAGAAGCCCTGAGCGATGCGATCGAGCGGGCCGTGAAGCCGAGGGTACTACGTAAGACTACGGATCAGGCCTGATCGCTAAAATTTGCGGCAGTTCTGTAAGCCGATTTCAGCAGCCCGTTCGCTACAAGGGGCGTTCAACCCAGGCAGGGGCAAAATATGGGATATCTAGCCGATCACGGTTTACCTCTTGTTCAGCTTAAGGAGCAGCGACGGGATTTGGTCGTGGCGCTGCAAAATCGCAATGGTCCGATCAAGGACTGGGAGCTGATGCAGATTGCGGCGATCCAGCAGGCGATCCAGGCCTTCGAGGACGTCATCGCCGATCTCGATGCTGAAATGGAAATGGAAGCCGCAGCTTAAAGCATTATCGGTTCTGATTGAATCAGAACCGAAGCTCTAGACTCTTGTTTTGACGCGTTTTCTACCGCAGATATGTCTACGCAATCTGCGCAAGCTTGATTGCTACGCGAACCGGTATCCACTTCGCTCGAAAACGCTCTAAGCGATCGCGGAAAAATGTTTAGGACGGACCGATGTTTTCAAAACCCGGTCCGTCTTGCTTTAAGGCATGAGCGGTGGACGCGTAGGGTCAACAGATCAGGCCTGCAGATAGCGCGCGGCGAGTGCCGTGCGCTCGGCGGTGCCGAGGCCGACGCCGTCTCTGAGATAGTTTTCAAGACTGCCGTAATCGGCGTCGATGGCCTCGAACGCGGCGCCGAGGAACGCCGGCTGAACCGAACCCAGTACCTGCTTGATGTGATCGGGCAACTCGCTCGCCGAATTCGGGTCGCGGCGGTAGTATTGGTTGGTCAGCAGATAGTCTTCCGAAATCACTTCTTCGGGTACGCCGAGCGTGTGAAGGATCAGCGCACAGGCGAACCCGGTGCGATCCTTGCCGGCGGTGCAGTGGATCACCAGCGGCGCGCGATCCTCCAACAGATGCGCAAACAGCGTGCGGTAGCGCGGCGTGTTCTGCTGCACATAGCTGCGGTAGGAATCGCGCATCACCTCGACGGCGTGGCCGGCCGACAGCGGTGTTCCGCCGGCGACGATGGCGCGGAGCGCCGCAACCACGGTCGGTTCGACCGGCAGCGAATGCACGGTGATGTCTGACATGCCGCACTGGGCCTCGGCACGTTCCCCCGTACCGCGAAAATCGAACGCGCTCTTGACGCCGAGCCCGCGCAAAATTGCGGCGTCGTCGTCGGTGAGATGGCCAAGATGATTGGAACGGAAGATCTGCCGCCAACGGACCGTGCGGCCGTCGCGGGTCAGATAGCCGCCGAGATCGCGGAAATTGCTGGCGCCGGAGAGATTGAGATGGCGGGCAGGGGAATCTGACATCGGGACTGCCTTCTGAATTATGCCTTGGTGATGCAATTCTTGTGCGGAGATAGTGCCGGCATGTGTCGCGCTCCGCCGTCTGGTCTATACTCGGCACATCAGGGGGAGAATATGAATATTCGCAAGATCGCTGGTATCGGGGCAGCCTTGTTTCTGGGGATGATCGGCTCGTCGCCGGCATCGGCGCAGTCGACCTTCAAAAACTATCGATGCGCGGACGGAACACAGTTTGTTGCCGGGTTCTTCCAGTACGATTCACGCGCCCATCTGCAACTTGGGGGTAAACCGGTGACACTGAAAAAGGGCCTGGCGCTGTCGGGCTCGCGCTACACGGGCCGCGGCATCACGTTGAAAATCACAAAGGCCGGCCTCACCACGCTCAAGCAAGCCAAACGGCCGGTCACGGCATGCGAGCTGACTTAAAAACGAGGTTTGCATGAAAAAGGGCCGAAACGATTTCGTTCCGACCCTTTTCTACTTCACCGACCGCGCCTGAACCCGTGAGCGCGGACTGACCGAACCTCCAGCCGGCATTAGTGGTCACGCCCTGGCTGGGCATCCTGGATGGCCGCTGCGTGGTACCAGCTGCCGCTGCAGTCAGCGAGGATTTCTGCGGTGGCGGCAATCTCTGGCTTGGTCTCGCCATAACGTCGTCCCGCCAGAGCCGACCGGCCCCCGGCTGGGAATTGGTAGATCTTGGCAGACCCCTCATTCACACCTGTATTGATCATCTTGATCTCTCCTGGATCGAGCGAACCACCATGGTGCGCCCGACTCGTTCTCCGTTAGTTACCGAGACTGGGATATCGTTCGCGCCCTCCCGGAATGCAAATTGCTCAAAAAAAGTCACTGGATGTGCATTTTGTAGGCATTTCCTGTTTTGCTTCGTGTGAGGCAATGGGCAGATAACCAACGCTTGAGCCGGCGGGAAGGTTGCCGGCCGCGATCAAACTTCCTGCTTGATGGCCCAGCCTGCTGCCGCGGCTTTAATCGAACCGGAAGGCAAGCGACGAAACTGCCGTAGAATCGGGCTTCGAGCAGCGGCCAACGCACCTTTTGGCCGCTTGGCGCGCATGTTAGGCGCGCTTCTATGTCGCATCGAAAAATGCACGCGCTGAGGTGGACACGCCCGATGCCGCCGGATGGTGCGCTGCGGCGATTGGCACTTTAATTGCTTAGTAAGGAAACGGCCTGACGTGGCCGGGTACACGTGTGCGGGGACTTCGAGGCTTCTAACCTCCAAAGTCGAGGGTTTCCGCGCTTAGCAGCATTAAACTCAAGAGAGGCTCAATGACCAAGTACAAGCTCGAGTATATCTGGCTCGACGGGTATACGCCGACACCGAATCTGCGCGGCAAAACACAGATCAAGGAATTCGCTTCGTTCCCGACGCTGGAACAGCTCCCGCTCTGGGGCTTCGACGGCTCGTCGACGATGCAGGCGGAAGGCCGGAGCTCGGATTGCGTGCTCAAGCCGGTCGCGGTTTACCCGGACGGCGCGCGCACCAATGGCGTACTGGTGATGTGCGAAGTCATGATGCCGTATGGCGTCACGCCGCACGCGACCAACCGGCGCGCCACCATTCTTGACGACGAAGGCGCATGGTTCGGCTTCGAGCAGGAATACTTCATGTACAAGGACGGCCGGCCGCTCGGCTTCCCGACCTCGGGTTATCCTGCGCCGCAGGGCCCGTACTACACCGGCGTCGGCTACAGCAATGTCGGTTCGGTTGCGCGTGAGATCGTCGAGAAGCATCTCGAACTCTGTCTGTTCGCGGGCATCAACCACGAAGGCATCAACGCCGAAGTGGCGAAAGGCCAGTGGGAATTCCAGATCTTCGGCAAGGGCTCCAAAAAGGCCGCCGACGAAATGTGGATGGCGCGCTATCTGCTGCAGCGGCTGACCGAAACCTACGAGATCGACATCGAGTATCACTGCAAGCCGCTCGGCGACACCGACTGGAACGGCTCGGGCATGCACGCCAACTTCTCGACGACCTATCTGCGCGAGACCGGTGGCAAGGCCTATTTCGAGGCGCTGATGGCGGCCTTTGAGAAGAATCTCATGGACCACATTGCCGTCTACGGG
Source organism: Bradyrhizobium sp. (assembly GCA_013695565.1). GTDB lineage: Bacteria > Pseudomonadota > Alphaproteobacteria > Rhizobiales > Xanthobacteraceae > Bradyrhizobium. Next base: position 12,872 of record JACDAG010000938.1, on the reverse strand, counting down.
CCGGATAACGACAAACGTTTGACCGGCAAGCACGAGACCGCTCCCTGGAACAAGTTCAGCTATGGCGTGGCCGACCGCGGCGCTTCGGTCCGCGTGCCGCACTCGTTCATGAAGAACGACTACAAGGGCTATCTCGAAGACCGTCGCCCGAACTCGCAGGGCGACCCCTACGCCATCGCTTCGCAGATCCTGAAGACCGTCGCCGAAGTTCCGACCGCCGCCAAGTCGGCCGCGGCCTAAGCGACACCGGAAACCCCGGGCGGGGCGCCCGGGCTGCAACCCTGATCCGCCAAAGCGCGACCGCTTTGGCGGATCATTGCGTTCTGGCGACGCTGATTTGAGCTCGCCAATTCAAATACATTTTCAAGGCGGTTCCCCTGCGTTATGAAGCGCGCTAGATAGCGGTTCGTGCGCTTGCCGGGGACACGGCATTGTTTGAGGGTTTCTACAAGGTCAGGTTTCAGCTCAACGCCGCGGTCGGCCGCAGCGTGATGTACGCGCGCGCCGGCAAGATGCTCGGCGGCAACTCCGCCTTTGCTCATGTCGGTATCTATCAAAAGCAGGCCGATGGCACGGTTGACATCGTGATCCAGACCATCCGTCACAACCCGGACCCCGCCTACCGCGCGATGGCCGGCACCGACGACGCAACGCTGCTGGCCAAGGGCACGGCGGATGGCGACCTCTATCGCTTTGCGGGCTACCTCAAGGAGTTGCCGGGAGCGGTGTTCAGCTCGGTCATGACGCCGATCGAGGAGGAGGCGGTTCCGATCGCCGGCGGGGTCGGTGAGGGTGGCATCGTCAACGGGCTCTATTCCATTCACGTCCGGATGCTCGACGGTGTCGACGGCGGCCTGACCGGCGTGATGCTGCTCAATGACGGCCGTATCCTCGGGGGCGATGCCTCGTTTTACTATATCGGCAGCTACACCTCGGAGAATGGCCGCTGGAAGGGCCAGATCCTCAATCAGGAGCACACGCCGGCCAAAGGCGAAAACCCGGTGTTCGGCGGTCATGAGGTCGGCATCGGTTTTGCAGGTACCTGCGACGAGCAGGGGGCGCTGCTGGATGCCACCGCGTTCGCGGGCAAGCGGAGCCTGCGCATGACGGCCGTGCTCAAGCTCATGCACCCGGCCTGACAGATGGCCGATGCCGTGCGCGTGCTCTCGACGCTGGCCCTGAAGGGCGCGGTTCACAGTCTCGCCGGACAATATGAGGCCGTCAGCGGTGTACGCATCGATGCCGATTTCGCGCCGACCCTGGCGCTGCTGGAACGTCTGCGCGGCGGCGAGGGGGCTGACATCGTCATTCTGACCCGCGAGGGACTGGACGACATGGTGCGTGAAGGGCACGTCGTGACGGACAGCTGCGTGGATCTCGCGCGGTCCTATGTCGGCCTCGCGGTGAAGGCGGGCGCCGCCCATCCTGATATCGCTACCGAGCCTGCACTGCGCGCGGCGCTGCTGGCCGCCCGCTCGGTAGCCTATTCGCGGATCGGTGCCAGTGGCATCTTGTTCGCGCAACTGATCGAGCGGTTGGGCATCGCGTCCGAGATCAACGCCAGGGCGAAGATCATTCCGTCGGGTTTCACCGCCGAACGGCTGGTGGCCGGCGAGGCCGATCTTGCCGTTCAGCAGATCAGCGAATTGAAGCAGGTTGCGGGTATCAAGGTGGTCGGCCCTGTTCCGCACGCTCTGCAAACGCCTGCGGTGTTTTCCGCTGGCCGCATGGCGGCGTCGAACAAGGCCGCTCTGGCGGACCGGCTGTTGCGGTTCCTCGGCTCGCGCGAGGTTGCGCCGGTGCTGCGCGAAAGCGGGCTTGAGCCGTGAAATTGGCGGCCGGTCGCGGCTGCCGTCACTTCATGTAATAGCTGATGTAGTATCGCGCGCGCTGGTAAGTCCGTTCCTGATATCCGGGATGGTCTCTGGCCGCCAGTTGGACCGCGCGCTTGAACCTTGCGCCGAACTCGCCCTTGATTTTTTCGAATAGCCAAAACAGGCGTCGTGGAATTTAACCGCGGCAATGATCGCCTGCCTCACTTCCGCATCGTCGATGCTGGGATGGGTGAGTTGCAAACGGTCGAAGGTCAGTCCGTCTTCGGGCTGATCGTGCCCGAATTTGACCTCGATCGAATTCTCTCCCGCGCGCCGCGACCGAAACAAGTCGCGCACCTCAGGCGGCATCGCCCGCCATGCGAGCAAGTCCAGCGTCGAGCACTCCCGCCACAGCAAATAGGCCGCATCCTTCAGCGGCAGCACGCTGGCTTCCGCAATGGTCCTGGCAATGGTCTCTTCGTCTTCGGTCATGAGTATCACCGCAATGGAATCGCCCATTGGTCGGCTGCGGTGGCCAGCCGGTTCAACGCACCGGCACCGGTTACGTGAGGTATGACACGCAACGTTCGAAGCCTGCGCTAAAACGACGGCTGGTCCCGCTTCCTCGGCGGTGCTATGCCCCCCGCGACGATTCAATAAGGCTGGAAATCCTTCGTTGCTGGATGGACTTTACAAGGTCGAGTACGGCGTGAACGACGCGTTCGGGCGCAGCATCATGTGCATGCATCAGGGCAAGCTGCTGGGCGGCAATTCCGCGTTCGCGCATCTGGGGACCTACCAGGAAGCGGGCGAGGAGATTCTCGGCGAGGTCATCACCCAGCGTCACAATGAGGACCCGCACTACAAGCCATTGATGGGCACCGACAATGCGGTGATCAGCGTACACGGTCGAAAGAACGGCAGGAACATCCGCTTCGAAGGTAACGCGGCGCCGCGCCCGGGCGCATTGTTCTGGGCTGATCTGACCCGGCTCGACGACGCGGCTTTGCCACCGGTCGGCGAAGTCGGAGCCGGCGGCATCGTCAACGGGCTCTATTCCATTCACATCCGCGCGCTCGATGGCGTCGATGCCGGCTTGTCCGGTGTCATGCTGCTGATGAACGGCCGCATCCTCGGCGGCGATGCCTTCTTCTATTATCTCGGTGCCTACAGTTCCGCAGACGGCCGCTGGAAAGGCGAAGTCCTCAATCAGGAGCATACGCCGGCAAAGGGCGAAAATCCGGTGTTTGGTGGCCATGAGGTCGGCATCGGCTTTGCCGGCACCTGTGACAAGGAGGGCGCGGAACTGGAAGCCATTGCGCTGGCGGGAAAGCGCAGCCTGCGGCTGGCCGCCACCTTGAAGCTGATGCGGGCGGCCTAGCGATATTACTCCCCGAATAGGCTTTCCCCTACGCGCTACATGGAATAAGAGCGGCCAACAATTTCCATGCTTGGGCAACAATGATCCGTCTCGATAACGTTTCCAAACAAGTCGGTCACCAGATCCTCTTCATCGAAGCTTCGGCGGCCCTGCAAAAGGGCGAGAAGATCGGCCTTGTGGGTCCAAATGGGGCCGGCAAGACCACGCTTTTCCGGATGATCTCAGGCCAGGAGCTGCCCGACGAGGGCCAGGTTTCCCTCGATCGCGGCATTACCATCGGCTATTTCAGCCAGGATGTCGGCGAGATGGCGGGCCGTAGCGCGGTCGCCGAGGTGATGGACGGCGCCGGTCCGGTCAGCATCGTCGCGGGCGAGTTGAAGGAACTCGAGACCGCGATGGCCGATCCCGATCGCGCCGACGAGATGGAAGAGATCATCGCGCGCTATGGCGAGGTTCAGCATCGCTTTGAGGAGCTCGACGGCTACGCGCTGGATGGCCGGGCGCGCGAGGCGCTGTCGGGCCTCGGTTTTAGCGGCGAAATGATGGACGGCGACGTCGGCGCGCTCTCGGGCGGCTGGAAGATGCGGGTGGCGCTGGCGCGCATCCTCCTGATGCGGCCGGACGTCATGCTGCTGGACGAACCGAGCAACCATCTCGATCTCGAAAGCCTGATCTGGCTGGAGCAGTTTTTGCGTGGCTATGAGGGCGCGCTGCTGATGACCTCGCATGACCGCGAGTTCATCAACCGCATCATCAACAAGGTGGTCGAGATCGACGGCGGCACGCTGACGACCTTCTCCGGCAATTACGAATTCTACGAACAGCAACGCGCGATGAACGAAAAGCAGCAGCAGGCGCAGTTCGAGCGCCAGCAGGCGATGCTGGCCAAGGAAATCAAGTTCATCGAGCGCTTCAAGGCGCGCGCCTCGCATGCCGCACAGGTGCAGAGCCGGGTCAAGAAGCTCGACAAGATCGAGCGCGTCGAGCCGCCGAAGCGGCGCCAGACGGTGGCGTTCGACTTCCTGCCGGCGCCGCGCTCCGGCGAAGATGTTGTCAGCCTGAAGAATGTCCACAAGGGCTATGGCAGCCGCACCATCTATGAGGGGCTCGATTTCATGATCCGCCGCCGCGAGCGGTGGTGCGTGATGGGCATCAACGGCGCCGGCAAGTCGACTTTGTTGAAACTGGTGGCGGGTTCGACCGAGCCCGATGACGGCACGGTCGCGGTCGGCGGCAGTGTCAAGATGGGCTATTTCGCGCAGCACGCGATGGACCTGCTCGACGGCGAACGCACCGTGTTTCAATGGCTCGAGGATTGCTTTCCGCAAGCAGGGCAAGGCTCCTTGCGGGCGCTGGCCGGCTGCTTCGGGTTTTCCGGCGACGATGTCGAGAAGAAATGCCGGGTGCTGTCGGGCGGCGAGAAGGCACGTCTGGTGATGGCGCAGATGCTGTTCGACCCGCCGAACTTCCTGGTGCTGGACGAGCCGACCAACCATCTGGATCTCGCGACCAAGGAGATGCTGATCAATGCGCTCTCCGAATTCGAGGGCACCATGCTGTTCGTCTCGCATGATCGCCACTTCCTCGCCGCACTCTCCAACCGCGTGCTTGAATTGACGCCTGAAGGCATCCACCAGTTCGGCGGCGGCTACACCGAATACGTCGCACGCACCGGCCACGAGGCGCCGGGCCTGCGGAGTTGATGCGCGGGGCGTACATGGGGCCACGCGCTGCCCGCTGCTTGAACCATCCTGATCGGCCCGATACGCTTTTCGCGGAAATCGGGGAGAGACGATGCGGCAGATCAGGATCGGCGATATCACCATCGATGCGGTGATCGAGCGCGAGGGGCCGTGGCGGCGGCCGCAGGATTTCTTCCCGGCCTATGACGACGCCGCCTTCAAGCATCATTTGGAGACGATGGAGCCGGAATTCTTCGACGCGGTCTCCGGCAAGATGTTCATCACCTACCAGACCTTCGTGGTTCGCACGCCGCGCTATATCATCCTGGTCGACACCTGCACCGGCGAAGATAAAGGCCATCCGCCGCCGTTCGATTTCCCCGGCAAGGAGCGCTGGCGCAACGAGTTGTTCGCGCTCGGCGTCAGCTATGAGCAGGTCGACTACGTGTTCTGCACCCATCTGCACATCGATCATACCGGCTGGAACACCACGCTGCGCGACGGGCGCTGGGTGCCGACATTCCCCAATGCGAAATACATATTCCACAAGCGGGAATATGCGGTGTGGGAAGCCGAATACGCCAAGGGCGCCGCGCGGCCCGGCAAGATGTTTCGTGACAATTGCCTGCCGATCGTGGAAGCCGGGCAGGCGCTGCTGGTCGATGACGACTATGGGCTCGACGACACCGTCACGCTGACGCCGACGCCGGGGCATTCGCCCTGCCATTGCTGCGTCAATATCTTCTCGAAGGGGCAACGCGCGGTGGTGGCCGGCGATCTCATGCACCATGCGATCCAGTGCCGGGAGCCCGATTGGTCGCCAGGCGTCGACTGGGACCCAAAACAGTCCGCGGTGTCGCGCCGGACGTTCTTTGCCTCGGTTGCCGGCACCGATACGCTGATCCTGCCGGTCCATTTCCCGAACCCGACCGTTGGCCTGATCACGGCCGACGGCGATCGCTTCGATTATCGCTTCAAACGGGACTAGTACCCAACATCAAAGACAAGTGAGTCAGATGCGACGGAAAATTGCGAGTCTCCAGAGTCGGTTAGCATGATGCGATCTTCTCACGAACCCTAGATTCCGGGTACTAGCGCGGCGAGATCACCTGTTCAGAGCAACGTCTCTGAACGCATCGACCAGAGGCTTTTCAAGCTTGCCGGTCATACCCCGCAGGATTTCATAGGCTTTTTCCCGGGGCATCGTCGGCTTGTAGGTTCGGTGTTCGATCAGAGCGGCGAAGATGTCGGAGATGGTCAGAATACGCACGATATCGGATATGCTGTTGGCGCAGAGCCCGTCCGGATAACCGCTGCCGTCCAGATATTCGTGATGGTGCCGGACCGCATCGAGAATTTCCGGCGAAATGCCTGCCGTGCAGCTCAGCACCTCATGGCCGGTGACAGGATGGGTTTCGATCAACGCGCGCTCGCTTTCGTCGAGCCGCCCGGGCTTGTCGAGGACGGCCAGTGGAATTCCGGCCTTGCCGATGTCGTGAAACATCGCAGCCGAATACAGTCGCTCCATGTCGATTTTGGCGAGGCCGAGGCTTAGCCCGAAATCTGCTGCCACGCCGGTGACGAGAAGGCAGTGCTGGTAGGTGCCCTCGTGATGACGCCGCACCGTCGTCAGCCATTGGGAGAGACCATCCTCGGCAATGCTCGTAGCAATCCTGCCGCCGGCATCCCTGGCTCGCGCAACATCGATGGCAGAGCCGCTCATCACCGCGGAAAACATCGCGGCGATGCTGGCGGCGCCAGCGGAAGCGGTCTCCTGGTTGGGCGATTGAGGTTCGTTCGGGACGATTGACGGCGCCTCCGTATCGCCCAACCTCGCCAGCAATTGCTTTTGGTTGACGGGATTGATGAGGGCATCCGTCGCGCCCAGGGCATAGGCCTGAAAGACAGCCAGCCGTGTCCTTTGATCGATGAGAAAGATCCGTTTGGGTATGCGCTTGAGTTTGCCGGCCATCGCTTTCAGGGCCGTGATGTTCTCGACAATCCGCAAATCGGCGGCAACGATGACGGCATCGATGTCGTTACCCCGAATACCTGCTGCACCGATCAACTCCGACGTCACCGAAAAATTTTCGTTCAGCAACGAGGACGCCGCAGAGAGCTTTGCGCTTGTATCGGCTATAACATGGACAGGCATGGAAGCTTCGTCGGTCAGTTCGGGTTTGGGCTGATCAGCCGCGAAGGGCGCGGCTTCGCTCGCGCTGCGGGACCTGGGTGAGAAAGCGTTCGAGGTCTGTACAGAGAGTGTGCGCCACGTCTTCGTTCAGTTCGAACCTCATGTTCGTATTGGGGGTATCGATCTCGACTATTCCGCGCAGCGGATCAATCGAGTGTGCCACGACGGAAAGTCGGGCAATCCTGTGAATCTCGGTCATTTTATCTTCTTGCTCCAAAGGTATTTTTGCAATTCACTGCGGGATATTGAATTCGTCATTGCGGAATGACGGGTTTGCCCTTTTTCTTGGTTTCCGTGACGAAACGGACGCCTACCTCCGCGCCATCGACCCGGATCAATTCGCATCGCCGGAAGGCCAGTCCGGTAGATGAGAGAAGCAGGAAGAATTCCTTTCCTCCCAATATTTCCAGAGGTCCCTCGACTTGCAGTCGGGCACCTGACGCAGAGACATCGAGAAGAACACAGCTTCTCCGCCAGGTGCCGTCGATACCCATGAGATTGACGGGGCGTTCGTGTTCGAAGCGAATGCGATCTGACTTTCGATCTCCAAACGCCATCAGGCGGCTCCCGCCGGGACCTGAAGGGGCGGATTTCGCTTGAGCCGCTCGGCATCCAACAGAAATAGGCCGGCCACCTGCCGCAAAGTCTGGATGCGACGTTCGGGTGAGCCGGCTTTGACGACGTTATCGAGTTCAGCAATGAGCTTAGTCACGCAATAGCAATCATCGCGGCACCAGTTCTTGTTCCGCCTGGGGCCAGGTTGTCCCAAGCCAAGATTTGGGCCCAAACTCTTAACGAGGTCTATCTAAAGTGGTATATCAGCTTCCATGTGGTCGCCGCTCCGGCGTAAAACGCTATCGAAATTCGGCAAGGTCCCAGTTTGTTGCGGTGTTTTATCTCACCTGAACGGGTGATCTGCTGTGGAGCGAATTGTGGGAAGCAGTTAAATTGGTTGATTGTCGCGCATTTCGCGCGGCGATAGTTTTTTCATTCAAGAATATTTAAATGGACAATGGTTCTCCGGCGCCAACGCTGGTGCCAAAGATATTTCGATTTAACGACGTTGACGCGTTTCGGAGCTCGGTTCGAAATCTGAACGTGGAATTCACGCCGCTTGCGCGGAAGATCTCCGCTGAGCAAACGATCCTGAATCTGCCGGGCTGCGACGTGAATTACACCAAGTCGTTCCCGCGGATCATCGATGCCCAAATCGCACCGAAGTCCACGGCCGTCGGGTTTTCGATCGATGATGGCGTTCCGATGCGCTTCAATGGGGTCGAACGGGATCGCGCCGTCATCGTCATCGGCCACGGTGGCGCCGCTTATACCGCGGTTGAGCGAACCGCGCGGCAGTACGCCTCGATCATCTTCACGCCGGAGGTCGCTGACCGGGGTTGGCCCCAGACAGGGCCCAGTTTCAAGATTTTTGAAACCAGCGAAGCGGCGCAAGGTCGGCTGCGGGGATTGGTGCTTGAGGTTCTGTCCTGTTCGCCGCAGTTTACGGACGCGCTCGGAATAGCGGCAGCTTCGGCGGCGATCAGGGAATCGCTGCTCGCCGCAATCGACAGTGCCATGGCCGATATCGTGACGACGAGATGGGCGTCGCGTGCGAACGTCACCCGGCAGTTCAAGGTTTTCAGGGATGTGCAGGCGGTGCTGTCCAGCGATGTCGGACATCCCATCTACAGCGGGGATATCGCGAGGCAGATTGGTGTTTCGGTGCGGACCTTGCACGACGCCGTTCAACGCTATCGGGGGATGAGCCTGCATCGATTCCTGCGCCTGAGGCGGCTGTGGCTGGTACGTCAACGGCTTCGCGCGGGAACGCCGAGCATCAAGGCGTGTGCACTCGCGTTCGGCTTTTGGCATCTGGGCGACTTTTCCAGGATCTATCGTGCGCAGTTCGGGGAATCGCCGTCGGAAACCGTTGCGCGATCGCGTGAAGCCTGACGCACGGCGTGTCTATAGCGTTTTCCAGCGAAGTGGATCCGGTTCGCGCTAAGAAAACGCGTCAAAACAAGGAATCTAGAGCCCCGTTTCGATTCAATCGAAACGGAAGAGGCTCTGGTATCAGACCGCATCCGGTCATGCGTCCTCAGTGCGCGCATTCCGCCGAACGGCAAAATCTCAGGCTGGGTATAGACTTACCCTCTTGCCACAAGGCCATTGCGCTGGTTTCCTGCGCTTGTTGAAAATCCCATCGCCAAAGAGGATGAACGCGCCATGGCTGACAACGATGCCTATGATTACATCGTCGTCGGCGCCGGGTCGGCAGGCGCCGTCGTTGCGAGCCGCTTGAGCGAGAGCGGTGCCTATCGCGTGCTGCTGCTCGAAGCCGGCACCAGGGGATCGAACCATTTCTGGTCGATCGTACCGGTCGGCACCTCCAAGATGATCGACGATCCCGCCGTGAACTGGTGCTACAAGTCAGAACCTGACGAGGGTTCGGGCGGACGGCAGATCGACGTGCCCCGCGGCAAGATGATGGGCGGGTCGAGTTCGATCAACGGCATGGTGTATATGCGCGGGCAGGCGCAGGACTATGATCACTGGGCCCAGCTCGGCAACCGCGGCTGGAGCTATCAGGACGTGCTGCCGATCTACCGGAAGATGGAGCGCTATGAAGGCGGCGCCGACCGGTTTCGTGGTCGCGACGGGCTGCTGCGCGTCAGCGATACGCCGCGCAACAGAGTGCCGCTGCTGGAGAAGACCATCGAGGCCGCCGCCAAAATTGGGTTGCCGTTCAATCCCGACCAGAACGGCGAGACCCAGGAAGGCATCGGCATGTCGCAGGTGACGATCGCCAAGGGCCGCCGCCAGAGCACGGCTGTGTGCTACCTCGATCCGGCACGCACGCGGCCCAACCTCGTGATTGAGCAGGGCGCGATGGCGGAGGCATTGATCCTGGAAGGCAAACGCTGCGTCGGTGTGTGCTATTTTGCGGCGGGTGTTCGACGCGAGGCGAGGGCGGCGCGCGAGGTGATCGTGTGCGGCGGCTCGATCAATTCGCCGAAATTGCTGGAGTTGTCCGGCATTGGACAACCAGACTTGCTGCGTTCGCGCGGCATCACGCCGGTGCATGAATTGCGCGGCGTCGGCGAGAATCTACGCGACCATTATTCGCCGCGCATCAAGTTTGCGATCACCGGCAAGAACCTCACCTTCAACGACAATGCGCGTGGCTGGCGGCTGGCGCGCGAAGCGGTCAAATACGCGCTGTTCGGCACTGGTTTCCTGGCCTCGACCGCGGTCCCGATCCGGATGTATTTCCGTACCCGCGAGGGACTGGAAACGCCGGACGCGACGATCTCGATCCTGCCGTTCCTCTATGAGATGGTCGGTCGCCAGCGGCGCGTCGCCAAGCGGCAGGGCATCACCATGAACGCCAACGTGCTTCGTTCGGAAAGCACCGGCTCGATCCACATTAAATCGTCGGATCCCGCCGAGCCTCCGGCGATCCGGTTCAATTTCCTTTCCGCCGAGCACGACCGCGCCGGCATCCTGGCGGTGATCCGCAAGGGACGGGAGTTGATGGCGACGTCGCCGCTGAAGGAAATTACCGGCGAGGAAATCGCGCCGGGTGCAAAACTGCAGAGCGATGCGGAGTTGCTGGATTGGGTCCGCAACAATGCCGAGACCACCTATCATCCGGTTGGCACCTGCAAGATGGGATCCGACCCGATGGCCGTCGTCGATCGCGAGTTGCGGGTCCACGGCATCGAAAACTTGCGCGTCGCCGACGCCTCGATCATGCCGACGCTGACCAGCGGCAACACCAATGCACCTTCCATCATGATCGGCGAGAAATGCGCCGCGATGGTGCTGGCGGCGGCAGCGGCCCGCAAGGCCGCGGCGTAACGGCAATCGGAGAGAGACGTGGGAATGCAACGGATGGATTTCGAGACGCTGGTAAATACCCGCCGCAGCGTACGCGGCTTCAGGAAGCAGCATCCCGACGACAGTTTCCCCGCCAATGGCGTCCGGTCCGATCGCTCGCCGAACGGCGATTTCGTGCGCTATGTCGGATTCAACGATTAGCCCCAGCGCGCGCAGAACGCCTCGACATCGCCGGATTGGAATTCCGGCAGGCGCTGGAAGATGGTCGCTGCGGGCCAGTCCCACCACGCAATCGCTGAGAGCTGCGCGGCGATATCGCGGTTGAACCGCTCCCTGATCTGTTTGGCCGGAACGCCGCCCACGATGGTGTAGGGCGCCACATTACGGGTGACGACGGCGCCGGCGGCCAGCACCGCACCATCGCCCACGGCGACGCCCGGCATCACGATGACGGCGTGGCCGATCCAGACATCGTTCCCGATCACGACGCGATCGGCGCGGCGTTGCCGGAAGAAGGTCTGATCGCGCTCCGCCTCGGCCGAGTAGTATTCCGGGCAATAGGTGAAGCGATGCTGTGACGGGCGGTCGAGCGGATGGTTCGGCGCGCCGATGCGCACCTGCGCCGCAATCGCGCAAAATTTCCCGATTTGGGCGTCGGCGACCATACAGCCCGGACCGAGATACGAGTAATCGCCGATCTCGGCGTATTCGATCGCGGTATCGCCGAGCACCTGGCAGCAGACGCCGATGGTGACCTCGCGCAATTTGACGGTCGGCTCAACGACGGTTTCGGCAAGCTTTGGACGCATGACGGGTCCTCGATCAGGCGGCCCGCACCTCCGAGAGGAAGCGGTTGACCTGGCCGGCGAGATCCTTGGACTGCGACGACAATTGCTCGGCCGCACCCAGCACCTGGGTGGCGGCGGAGCCGGTCTCGTCGGCGGCGCGCTGCACGCCGGAAATGTTGGCATTGACCTCCTGGGTGCCGCGCGCGGCTTCCTGGACGCTGCGGGATATCTCCTGCGTCGCCGAGCCCTGTTCCTCGATGGCCGAGGCGATCGCAATGCCGATCTGGTCGATCTCGGCGATCACGTTGGCGACGTTCTGAATGGCCGTCACCGTCTCGTCGCTGGCGGCTTGAATGGCGGCGATCTGTTCGGAGATTTCGGTGGTCGCCTTCGCGGTCTGGCCGGCCAGCGATTTGACTTCGGAGGCGACGACCGCAAAGCCGCGGCCGGCATCGCCGGCGCGCGCGGCCTCGATGGTGGCGTTGAGCGCGAGCAGGTTGGTCTGGGCCGCGATGCTCTGGATCAACGTTACGACGTCGCCGATCTTCTGCGCGCCTTCGGCGAGCGAGCGGGCGGTGTCGCCGGTACGGCGGGCGTTGTCGACGGCGCGGGCCGCGATCTCAGTGGATTGCGCGACCTGGCGGCCGATCTCGGAAATCGAGGAAGTGAGCTCTTCGGTGGCGCTGGCAACGGTCTGGACATTGGTCGAAGTCTGTTCGGAGGCGGCGGCCACGACACCGGCCTGGCGGTTGGTGGCGGCGGCGGTCGAGGACATCGAGCGGGCCGTGTCTTCCATCACCGACGACGCCGACGACAGCCCGCCGACGAGTTCGCTGACCTTGGCTTCGAACGTCCGGGTGAGTTCGTCGAGCACCTGGACGCGCCGCATCTTGACGTCGTTCTCGGCGGTTTTCTCCGCTGACAGGCGTTCCGCCGCGATCATGTTGTCCTTGAAGACGCGCACGGCAGCCGCCATCGCGCCGATCTCGTCGCCACGCTCGGCGCCCAAAATCTCGTCGGATACGTTGCCGCTGGCGAGGCGTGTCATGGTGGCGGTGAGATCGACGATCGGCTTGCAGACGCGGCGGCGGACCATCAGGATCATGCCGGCGCTGGCGCCGATGACGGCGATCAGACCCGCAAGCGCGATCATGAAGCTGAGGCGTGCTGAGGAAT
>JACDAG010000930.1 GCA_013695565.1 Bradyrhizobium sp. | reverse complement strand
TCTGCGTGGTGCTGGCGGCCGTTGTTCCCTCCGACTTGATATCCGCGGTGCGCAGGCCGCTGGCGAGCACCGCGGCGATCGCGGCATCGACCTTGTCGGCGAGCGCGCCCATATCGAACGAATAGCGCAGCGCCATGCCGAACGATGAAATCATCGCGATCGGATTGGCGAGGCCCTGGCCGGCGATATCAGGCGCCGAACCATGCACCGGCTCGAACAGCGAACGGCGCTTCCTGGTCTTGGCGTCGATCTCGCCGAGCGAGGCCGAGGGCAGCATGCCGAGCGATCCCGTCAGCATCGCCGCGATATCCGACAGCATGTCGCCGAACAGATTGTCGGTGACGATGACGTCGAACGCCTTCGGCGCCTTGACCAGGTTCATGCCGCCGGAATCGGCGAGCTGATGCTCCAGCGTCACATCCTTGTATTCGCGGGCATGGACCTGCGTCACCACCTCGTTCCAGAGCACGCCTGACTTCATGACGTTGCGCTTTTCCATCGAGGTCAGCTTGTTGCGGCGCTTTCGCGCGAGATCGAAGGCGACGCGGGCAATGCGCTCGATCTCGTAGGTGTCATAGACCTGGGTATCGACGGCGCGCTTCTGGCCGTTGCCGAGAGCGGTGATGGTTTTCGGTTCGCCGAAATAGACGCCGCCGGTCAGCTCGCGCACGATCATGATGTCGAGGCCCTCGACGATCTCGCGCTTCAGGCTGGAAGCATCCGCGAGCGCCGGATAGCACACCGCCGGGCGCAGATTGGCGAACAGGCCGAGATCCTTGCGCAGCCGCAACAGGCCGGCCTCGGGCCGCACGTCATAGGGCACCGCATCCCATTTCGGACCGCCGACCGCGCCGAAGATCACGGCATCGGCCGCTACCGCCTGCGCCATGGTCGCGTCCGTGATGCTCTGCTTGCTGGCATCATAGGCGGAACCGCCGACCAGCCCCTGCTCGGTCTCGAAATGCGCAATGCCCTGCGCGTTGAGCCAGTCGATCAGGCGTTTGACCTCGCCCATCACTTCGGGGCCGATGCCGTCGCCGGGGAGAAGCAGCAGTTTATGGGTCGCCATGGTTCGTCCTTGCGCATCGGGGAATGACGGGTCGGGCGGAGTGCTAAAACGCCCGGGGCGGATTGGCAAGGCGGCTCGGACAGGCAACAATCGGGTTCAGCGAGCAAGTCAGCCCCAAGGGGACTTCAAGACGGACCTCACGACCCCATGACCGCAGCCATCCTGTTCGCCTTTGCCTCGGCCGGCCTGCTGGGCGCCGGCGTCGTGACGGCGCAATTCGGGCTGCGCACAGTCGAGCCGCTGTCGGGGGCTGCGATCAGCATCCCCTCGTTCACGCTGCTGTTTCTGCTGGCCTCGCCCCTGCTGCTGGCCGGCGAGCCCGTGATCTGGAACGCCCTCCCCATTTTCATCGCCATCGGACTGGTGTTCCCGGCGATGCTGACCCTGCTGACCTTTGCATCCAACGGCGCACTGGGGCCGGTCGTCACCTCGACGCTCGGCAATCTGGCGCCCCTGTTCGCGGTGGCGCTCGCCGTCGTTCTCCTGCATGAGCCGCTGCACGCGCTGCAATTCGGCGGCCTCGTGATCGCGGTCTCCGGCGCCGTGATCATCACCGTGACCCGGCCGCGCGATCTCGGCCACTGGCGAAGCTGGGCGCTGCTGCTGCCGCTCGCCAGCGCATTGCTGCGCGGCGTAGTGCCGCCGATCGTCAAGCTCGGACTTGAAATCTGGCCGAGCCCGCTCTGGGCCTGCCTGATCGGCTACGTCACATCCTCGTTCGTCGTCCTGATCGTACAGCGCGTCCGCAAGGGGACCTTCGTGGTGGAAGCGCCATGGCCGGGCCGGTTCTGGTTTGCCATCACCGGCATCTGCAACGGCCTTAGCCTGCTGACGCAATTCGCCGCCCTGCGCCACGGTCCGATCACACTTGTCACACCGATCGGTGCCATCTACCCGCTCGTCACCGTGTTGCTGAGCGCGATGGTGCTTCACCACGTGCGGATCACGCCGCGCATCGTCGCCGGCACGGCGTTGACGGTGGCCGGCGTGGCGCTGGTGCTGGTCGGCTGATGTTGCGCAATCAGCACGACACCATTGCTCCCTGCGCGCTGTGCAAGCCTGAGCTTGCCTGCCACAATGCGCGCCCTGCCGGAGTATCCTGTGAGAGCGCCTGACCAACCACCGTCCACCATGCATCCCGCGTGGCTGATCCTGATTCTGTCGCTGGCGCCGACGATCGGGCTTGGCATCGGCCGCTTCGCCTATGCGCTGGTACTGCCGGACATGCGCGACGCGCTTGGATGGTCGTATTCCGCGGCCGGCTTCATGAACACGATCAACGCCGTCGGCTATCTCGCGGGCGCGCTGCTCGCCTCGCGGATGATCCGGCGCTTCGGCCTGTCGCGAACGGTGCGTTGGGGAACACTGGCCGCCGTCACCTCGCTGGCACTGTGCGCGCTCTCGAGCAATTTTGTCGTCCTGAGCTTTGCCCGATTGCTGGCAGGCATCGGAGCCGCCGGCGGATTTGTCGGCGGCGCGGCGCTGGCCGCCACCATCGCGCAGACCCGTCCCGAACGCGCCAATTTCCTGCTCAGCCTGTTTTATGCCGGGCCGGGGCTCGGCATTCTCTCGTCGGGACTGATCGCGCCCTTTGTGCTGCAGGGTTTCGGGCCGGGATCGTGGTGGATCGTGTGGTGGGCGATGACGGTTCTCTCCGTCATCCTGATCGTGCCGCTGTTGCTGGCGCCGCTCGGCAGCGGCGCCGCGACCGACAGCGCGACGGCGGCTGACTTTTCCATCCGTCCGGTGCTGGCCTATCTGATCGGCTACTTCCTGTTCGGCGCCGGCTACATCGCCTACATGACCTTCATGATCGCCTATGTCAGGGATGGCGGCGGCGGGGCGGCGGCGCAGAGCCTGTTCTGGAGCCTGATCGGGGTCAGCGCCTTCGTGACGCCCTGGGTGTGGCGCCGGGTGCTGGCGATGGATCGTGGCGGCCTCACCACGGCCATCATCCTCGGCGTCAACGCAATCGGCGCGGCGCTGCCGATCTTCGGACACTCGCCGCTGTTGCTGGCGATATCGGCGCTGGTGTTCGGCGTCGCGTTCTTCGCGGTGGTGGGATCGACCACCGCGTTCGTGCGCTTCAACTATCCGCCGTCAGCCTGGCCGACCAGCATCGCGGCGATGACGATTTCGTTCGGCATCGGCCAGACGCTGGGACCGATCGTGGTCGGCGCGATCACCGACGCGGTCGGCAGCCTGTCGTTTGCGCTCAACGTCTCGGCGGCGATGCTGGCGACCGGTGCGGTGCTGTGCGCGTTTCAGAAGCGGTTGGTGCAAAAAACGGCGAGTAGCGAATAGCGAGTGGCGAATAGGTGACCAGCGAATACTATTCGCCATTCGCCACTCACCATTCGCCCTCTTCAACTCCCGCTGAACGAATTATATCCCTGGTCTTCCCAGAAGCCGCCCTTGTAGTCGTTGGTGACTTCCATCGAGATCACATATTTCGGATTCTTGAAGCCGAGTTTTGTCGGCACGCGGATTTTCATCGGAAAACCATAGGCGCGCGGCAGGATCTCGTCGCCGAACTTGAAGGTCATCTGGGTCTGCGCATGCAGGGCGGTGCGCATGTCGAGTGGCGAATTGTAGCCGTCCTTGTCGGCGCACTGGAACCAGACATATTTGGCGCGCGTATCGGCGCCGACGATCGTGAGGAAATCGCGTAGCGGCGTGCCGGTCCAGCTGCCGATCGCGCTCCAGCCTTCGACGCAGATATGGCGCGTCACCTGCTTGACCTGCGGCAGCTTGTAGAGCTCTTCCAGCTTCCACGGCTTCTTGTTGTCGACGAGACCGCGCACCTCGAGCTTCCAGGCCTTGCCGTCGATCTCGGGCGCGTCGTCGAGGTCGTAATAGGCGTTGAACGGAAACGGCTTGGTGATCGCGCTTTCCGGGAAGGTCGGCGCCATCGCATCGGGATTGAACATCCAGGCCTGCACGCCGTCATTGAATTTCGAGACCTGCTTCAGCATCGCCTCGGCCGAGAACTGGTCCGTCACGTCGCAGCCGGTGAGCAGCGTCAGCGCGCCGAGGCTGGCGCCGCCGGAGATGAAGCGCCGGCGCGTCAAATCAGGCATGGTCTTGACGGCATCCCTCAGCAGCAGGCTCTTGTCGACGCCGGGGATCAGAAGGTTGCGAAGGCGGCCCATGACCTGTCTCCTCTTAACGACCAATGATCATGGCGCGCAGGCTCTTCGGCACCAGGAGCGCGAGCGCGACATGAACCACCATGAAGGCGACGATCGCCGCCATGCAGAAGAAGTGAACGTATCGGGCAACGTCGTAGCCGCCGAACACGGCCGTCAGATATTGCAGCTGCACCGGCTTCCAGATCGCAAGACCCGACAGCACGATGAGGATCCCGACCACGATGATGCCGGCATAGAGCAGCTTCTGCACATAATTGTATTTGGTCAGATCCTCGTGGGACAATTTGCCTGATAGCGCCGCCTTGGTGTCAGCAATCACGCCCTCCGGCGTGATCGGCAGCAGCTTCTTGCGGAAGCGGCCGGTGGCAAAACCAAGCGCGAGATAGATCAGGCCGTTGAGCATCAACAGCCACATCGCTGCGAAGTGCCAGAGCAGCGCCCCGCCGAGCCAGCCGCCCAGCGTGATGCTGGGCGAGAAGGTGAAACCGAACAGGGGCGAGGCGTTGTAGATTTGCCAGCCCGACATGATCATCAGGACCATCGCAAAGGCGTTGGTCCAGTGCAGGGCCCGCACCCAGGCCGGCTGAATGACCTTCGATCGCGTCGCCTCAGGGGTTACCTTGGCAGTTCCCTTGGCGCTGGCTTGCTGGTCGCTGGCGGTGATGCTCGACATGGCTGATCCGTCGTTGCAATTCGGTACCGGTTTATACGCCGGGAACCGGGTTTTCGTTACTGCTCAGATGCTATCAGATCGATGTTTCGATCGATCTTTGGGGCCTATCGTGGTCACGAAAAAGCGAGCCGGGTTGCCCCAGCTCGCCAATCCACGCATCCCGTTGGGACTAGTCAGGAGCGCGCGGAGGTCAGGACGCCGGCATCAGCACGGTATCGACCACATGGATCACGCCGTTGGACTGATTGACGTTCGAGATCGTGACCATCGAGGTTCCGCCCTTGGCGTCGACGATCCAGACCTTGCCGCCGTCGAGCTTGACGCTGAGCTGTTCGCCTTCGGCGGTCTTGAGCTTCATGCCGTCCTTCAGGTCGGACGCGGCGAGCTTGCCGGGCACGACATGGTAGGTCAGGATCTTGGTAAGGGTCGCCTTGTTCTCAGGCTTCACCAGCGTGTCGACGGTGCCGGCCGGCAGCTTGCCGAAGGCGGCGTTGGTCGGCGCGAACACGGTGAACGGGCCTTTGCTTTCCAGGGTTTCGACCAGGCCGGCGGCCTTCACGGCGGCGACCAGCGTGGTGTGGTCCTTGGAGTTGACGGCGTTCTGGACGATGTTCTTCGAGGGGAACATCGCGGCGCCACCGACCATCACGGTCTTTTCCTGCGCGCTGACGGGCGCGGTGATGGTGGCGGTGAGAGCGAGTGCGCTGAAGGCGGCGGCGGTCAGATATGCGATACGGTTCGACATGGAATCTTCTCCCGATGAGTGAGGTCTCCGGCGGGGGGCCGCCGGCGCTGAGAACAACGACGCTGGTCGGTTGACCCTGTGG
>JACDAG010000875.1 GCA_013695565.1 Bradyrhizobium sp. | reverse complement strand
TAACACAGAAGGGTCAGGGTGCGGATATTTGCCGGGCTAACCGTTTCTTCAACGGTTCGCCGCTAAGTTCGAAACATAATGAAACAGGCCGCCAAGCCCTGATGAAAATGCTCCGCAACACCGTTATCCGTGCCGGACTGGAAGCGCTTTACTTCTCCGGTGCGCATTATCTGCTGCGACCAATCTTCGCAGGTGTCGGCGCTATTTTCATGCTGCACCATGTCCGGCCCCGCCGCGACACGGAATTCCAGCCCAATCATCATCTCGAGGTCGAACCGGAGTTCCTGCGCGCGATGCTGTCGCATCTGCGCGCCCTCGATGTCGACATCGTCACCATGGATGAGGCGCATGCGCGGCTCTCCGAAGGCAATTTCGCCCGGCGCTTCGCCTGCTTCACCCTCGACGACGGCTATCGCGACAACCGCGATTTCGCGTTGCCGGTGATGCGTGAATTCGACGCACCCCTGACCGTTTATGTCGCCAGCGATTTCGCCGAAGGCAACGGCAGGTTGTGGTGGGTTGCGCTGGAGCGGGTGCTGGCCAAGGCGAGCTCGATCGAAGCCCCGATTGGCGGCGTGGTTACCCGTTTCGATATTTCGACGCCGGCGGCCAAGCAGGCGGCCTTCGACTGGCTGCGCACGCTGCCGGGCGAGCTCGACATGCAGCGCGAGATCTCCGCGCTGTGCACGCGGCACGGTATTGACGAGACCATGATCGCGCGCGACCTCTGCATGTCCTGGGACGAGTTGAAGCCGTTCGCCGACGATCCCCTGGTGACGATCGGCGCGCATACGATCACGCATTGCAATCTGGCCAAGCAGACCGAAGCGACCGCGGCGTTCGAGATGGCAACGGGCCGGGAGCGGATCGAGACGGCGCTGCAGCGGCCGGTCCTTCACCTCGCCTATCCCTATGGCGACAGGATCGCCGCCGGCCCGCGCGAATTCGCGCTCGCCAAAGTGGCCGGATTCAAGACCGCGGTGACGACGCGGCCGGGCATGCTGTTTCCAGAAAGCGCGGCACACCTGACCGCGCTGCAACGGGTGTCGCTCAACGGCAATTACCAGGACGAGCGCATCATCCCCGTGCTGACCTCGGGCGCCGCGACCGCGGTGTGGAACGGTTTTAGGCGCATCGACGCGGCGTAATCGTCGTCCCTGCGAACGCTCAGATGTGCAATTGCACATCGGGGGACCCATACGCCGCGGCCCATCGGTTGGGGCATACCAGGCTTGCCACCTTCTGCAACCAACAGAATTCGTGGTTATGGGTCCCTGCGTTCAGGGACGACAACAATAGCTATTCTTGACTCACAAACCTCCCGCGCTCAAAACCGCTGGCAAGAGCAAAGGGAGGAACGCATGTTCAAGGATCTGTTTTCACTAAAGGGCCGCGTTGCGCTGGTGACCGGTGGGTCGCGCGGTATCGGCAAGATGATCGCGGCCGGTTTTCTCGCGCAAGGTGCTGCAAAAGTTTACATCACCGCGCGCAAGGCCGGTCCCTGCGAAGCGACCGCGAAAGAACTCACCGCCGCCTATGACGGCGAATGCATCGCGCTGCCGATCGACATCTCGACGGTCGAGGGTTGCGACAGGCTGGCCGCCGAACTGACCAAGCTCGAGCCGAAGCTCGACATCCTCGTCAACAACGCCGGCGCGGCCTGGGGCGCGGAGTTCGACGAATTTCCGGAAAGCGGCTGGGACAAGGTGATGGACCTCAACGTCAAGTCTGTGTTCTTCCTGACCAAGGCGCTGGCAAAACCGCTGCGCGCGGCGGCTTCGCACGAACGGCCTGCCAAGGTGATCAACATCGCCTCTGTCGACGGCATCTTCGTCAACCCCGGCGAGACCTATTCCTACGCCGCGAGCAAGGCCGCCGTGATCCATCTGACGCGGCGCATGGCCACCAAACTGGTCAAGGAAAACATCAACGTGACCGCGATCGCGCCGGGCGCGTTCAAGTCGGACATGAACCGGGCCGCGCGCGACCATTCGGACGAGGTTGCCCAACGCATTCCGGCACGGCGGATCGGAACCGACGAGGACATGGCGGGAATCGCGATCTATCTCGCCTCACGCGCCGGCGATTATGTCGTCGGCAACACCATCGCGGTCGATGGCGGCGTGGTGTATGCGAATGCGGGGCTTGAGATCGCGGGGTAAGGCGGCGCGAAGCGCGCCGGGGCGAATAGTGAATGGCGAGTGGCGAATAGAGTTTCCCTATTCGCTACTCGCCACTCCCTACTCGCCCTTTTCACGTCTCGATCTTCACGTACTCGAAATCGCCGGGCTTGTTGTCGATGCCGACCTTGGGCGGCGAGATCCAGGAGGCGTAGGTGCCGGCTTCGGTGACCGGCGTCATCAGGGAAGCGATGAAATCGCCGTCGGCAGATGACGGCAGCCATTCGCCCTTGCGCGCGTTCCAGGTGGCGTCGTCGATCAGGACGCCGTCCGGGGTGGCGTTGATGTCCCTGAACTCGCCGATCTGGCGGTGGAAGGCGACGTTCGGCAGTGTCAGCTTGAACTGGTAGCCGGCGAGCGAGATCACCTTGTTCCAGCGCAGCATGCCCTTGGCGCAATCCAGCGTGTAGTCGTCGCGCAGCCGCATGTTGAGCGCGGTCAGCGCCGGCTCGTCGACGCGCTTGATCACGCCATCGACCAGCTTCAGCACCGGATAGGTCGCGTTTTTCAGCTGATGGTCGTCGTCGATCTGGGTTTCCTTGTAACGGCCCTTGATGCCGGCATTGAAGGCGTTGGCAGCATTGGTCGAGACCTCGGAGCCGAACAGATCCAGCGACAGCGAGTAATGCAGATGCAGCTTCTTCTGGATGGTCGGCAGATCGATGACGCCGAGCGCGCGGACTTTCGCGATATCGGTGGGATCGGTGATCCCGGCTTCCTTCATCGCCTCGCAGGTGCGCTGCACGACGCGGCTGATGCCGGTCTCGCCGACGAACATGTGATGCGCCTCTTCGGTCAGCATGAAGCGGCAGGTGCGCGACAGCGGATCGAAGCCGGATTGCGCAAGGCTATGCAGCTGCATCTTGCCGTCGCGATCGGTGAAGTAGGTGAACATGAAGAACGACAGCCAATCCGGCGTCGCTTCGTTGAAGGCGCCGAGCATGCGTGGGCTATCCGCATCGCCGGAGCGGCGGCGCAACAAGTCGTCGGCCTCTTCGCGGCCGTCGCGGCCGAAATATTTCTGCAGCAGATAAACCATCGCCCAGAGATGGCGGCCTTCCTCGACATTGACCTGGAACAGATTGCGCAGGTCGTAAAGTGACGGCGCGGTCTTGCCGAGGAAGCGCTGCTGCTCGACCGAAGCCGGCTCGGTATCGCCCTGGATCACGATCAGGCGGCGCAGCGTGGCGCGGTGTTCGCCCGGGACTTCCTGCCACGCGGGTTTACCGAAATTCTCGCCGAACGGAATGACGCGGTTCTCTTCCTGCGGCGCCAGCAAGATGCCCCAGCGATATTCCGGCATCTTCACATAGTCGAACTTGGCCCAGCCGCGCGGATCGACCGAATAGGCGGTGCGCAGATAGACCAGCGATTGCTGGAAGCCTTCCGGCCCCATGTCGCTCCACCAATCCATATAGCCGGGATGCCAGCCCTCCAGCGCCTTGAGCACCTGGCGATCTTCACTGAGATTCACGTTGTTGGGAATCTTGGTCGAGTAATCGACGTTCATGTAATTCATGGCGTGCTCCCTTCGGATTGGCGAATGGCGAGTAGCGAATGGCGAATAGGGAAGGCAAGTAAGCCATTCGCCATTCGCT
>JACDAG010000490.1 GCA_013695565.1 Bradyrhizobium sp. | reverse complement strand
CTTTTGCGATGTCGCTGCCCGCGATCATGAAGCATCTCGATGTGTTGTCGGATGCCGGCCTGATCGCGCGCGAGAAGTCCGGCCGCACGGTCGCATGCCGATTGACCGCCAGGCCTATGGAGCAGGCGATGGACTGGTTGAACCGCTACCAGCGCTTCTGGTCCGACAATCTCGACCGTCTTGCAGCTTTTGTGGAGGAAGACCAATGGCCACCCAGTCAAGCATCCAGTCAAGTTCCGTCCGGGACGCCGGCCTCGCAACCAAACCAAGCCTCACCATCAAACGTCGTCTCAATGCGGCGCCCGCGAAAGTCTACGCCGCGTGGACCGACCCGCAAAAACTAGCCGCGTGGTTCGGACCCTCGAAGGTGAGGGAAGGCTCGGTGCAGGCAGAGGCCGATCTTCGCGTCGGCGGCAGCTACCGCATCAGTTTCCATGCCACCGATGGCGAGTACTCCCAGGTCGGCGGCGTCTATCGCGAAATCGTGCCGAACGAGCTGCTGGTGATGAGCTGGGCCTGGCACTCGACGCCGGAACGCGAATCGCAGCTCACGATCTCGCTGAAGCCCGACGGCGCCGGCACGCTGCTGACGCTACACCACGAGCAGTTCTTCAATGAGGCCGCGCGCGACGGCCATGAAAAGGGCTGGACCGAGCTGCTCGACAAGCTCGAACGATCCTTGGCCTAAATCCTTGGCCTGAAAATCAACACCGGAGTCGCCGATGCAACCGCACAACATCGTCTCACGTGAAGCGTGGATCGCCGCCCGCAAGGCCCATCTCGCACATGAGAAGGAACTCACGCAGGCGCGCGAGCGGCTGAACGAGGAACGCCGTGCGCTGCCCTGGGTCAAGGTCGACAAGGATTATGTATTCGACGGACCCGCGGGCCAAGCGACGCTGGCCGACCTGTTCAAGGGAAACAGCCAGCTCGTGGTGCAGCACTTCATGTTTGCGCCGGACTGGAACGAGGGCTGCAAGAGCTGTTCGTTCTGGGCCGACGGGTTTGAGCGCATGATCCCGCATCTCGCCGCGCGCGACACCACGCTGGTGGCGATCTCGCGTGCGCCGCTGGAAAAACTTACGGCTTTCAAGGCGCGGATGGGCTGGACCTTCGACTGGTTGTCGTCGGGCAACAGGGATTTCAACTACGACTATGCGGTGTCGTTCACGCCGGAGGCGACCACGTCCGGCGAGGATATCTATAATTTCGGCACCTCCGGCTTCAGTATCGAAGACGCGCCCGGCATCAGCGTGTTCTATCGCGATGGCGCCGGGAACATGTTCCACACCTATTCCTGCTTCGCGCGCGGCCTCGACATGATGAACGCCGCCTATCACTATCTCGACCTGACGCCGCTCGGTCGTCACGAGGAAGGCCTGCCCTATCCGATGGATTGGGTGCGGCTACGTGACCAGTACACACCGGCTTCGGTTCAGGCATCTTGTTGTCATAGTTGAGGGCGCAATTCGTCATTGCGAGCGAAGCGAAGCAATCCATTCTTCCGTTATGCCGCGAGATGGATTGCTTCGCTCCGCTCGCAATGACGACAAGCAGCAAAGAAGGAAATACCCATGGCCTATGTCGATGGATTCATCGTCGCGGTTCCAAAGAAAAACATCGCGGCCTATCGCAAGATGTCGACCAAGGCCGGCAAGATCTGGCGCGAATACGGCGCGCTGGATTATCGCGAATGGGTCGCCGACGACGTCAAGGTCGGTAAACTCACTTCGTTTCCGCGCAGCGTCAAACAGAAGCCGGGCGAGACCGTGGTGTTCGCCTGGATCACCTACAAGTCACGCGCGCAACGCGACAAGATCAACGCCAAGGTGATGGCTGATCCCAGGCTCAAGTCGTCGATGGGAGACCTGAAGTCGATGCCGTTCGATCCCAAACGGATGATCTATGGTGGCTTCAAGAGCCTGGTGAAAGTTTCAAGCGTTTTCAAGCGAAGTGGACACCTGTTCGCGTCAAGAAAACGCGTTAAAACAAGAATCTAGAGCATGATCGGATCTGATTCATTCAGACCCGATCATGCTCTAGGCTGTCGCGCGCATGCCGACTGCTTGCCGGAGCGTGGAATTTCCGACGCTTCGTTCAATCGAAGAAGATACGCAAGCCCTTCGCAAGGCTGCGGATAACTGGCCGCGCCTGCTGGACGGCTGCCCCGGCGACCAAATACTCTCAGGCCCGATCGCACAGAACAAAAAGAACCGTCGCGGTCCGAGGCCTTGGCGTGAGCATACAGGTTGCGTTTCTGAAAGTGCTGGCCAGTCACGGCAACGGCCGAGCCACGCTTGCTTCCGCTGCACGGAAAATCCTGAACGGCACGGTTGAAATGCGTACTGGCTACAGCCGGCAGTGTTCGCTCTCGCCGTAGTTTTACGTGGCCGAGGCGGCGGTGTGGCTTTACCCGCGATTAATCCGGCAAAGCTATGGTTAACGGGCGTCCCGCCCCGGGATTCATACCCATGGCTGGCCCTCGCGATTGGCCGTGGCGATGAAGGAAATCGAATGCCCGCCCGCACCATGAAGCAGTCGACGGCCATTGCTCTGCTTGGTCTCGTCGCGCTCCTCGCCACGCCTGCAAGTGCCGCTGAAGTCGTCCTGCGTTTCGGTTCGATCAATACCGAAAACACCGCGCCCTATGATCAGGTGTTGCTGCCGTTCGCGAAGGCGGTCGAAGAGGAATCACAGGGCCGGATCGAGGTCGCGCTGAAGCCGCTCGGTGGCTACGGCAAGCCGAATGAACTCTTCACCATGGTCGAGAAGGGCACGATCGAAATGGCGGCGAGCGTACAGGGCTATAATCCCGGCCGCTTCCCGCAATCCTCGGTGATGGAATTG
Organism: Bradyrhizobium sp.; assembly: GCA_013695565.1. Lineage (GTDB taxonomy): Bacteria > Pseudomonadota > Alphaproteobacteria > Rhizobiales > Xanthobacteraceae > Bradyrhizobium. The sequence continues at coordinate 9,216 of JACDAG010000490.1, read as the reverse complement.
CCGCTGATGTTCGAGAATTCGATCGCCGGCACCGAAGCGATGATGAAGCTCTACAAGGAAGGCCTGCTCGACAAGGACTACGCCTCGGTGAAGGTGCTTGGCCTCTACGTGCTGCCGCCCTATCCGATCTTCACGACTGGCAAGCAGATCCAGTCGGTGAGGGATTTCCGCGGCCTGCGCATGCGCACGCCAAGCACGACGGTCGGCGTCGCGCTGGCCAAGCTCGGCGCGGTGCCGCTCGGCATTCCCCTCAACATGATCGGCGACACCATCGCCAGCGGCTATGTCGATGCGATCGCCTATGGCTGGGATTCCACCACGACGACAAGGGCGTCGCCGGCAAGGTGCTGCTTGATCAGCTCAAGGTCGTGATCGATGCGCGGCTGGCTGCGCCCGCGCTGATGATCGTGATGAATCGCGGCACATGGGACAAGATGCCGGATGATCTCAGGAAGATCATCGAAAAGCACAGCTCCGACCTGGCGATGGGCAGCGCCCGCATTCGCGAGGCACAGGAAGCCATCAGCAAGAAGAAGGTGCAGAGCGATCCGCGCTATACCGCGCTGACTTTCAGTGACGAGCAACGCGCCGAGTTGTTGCGCGTCACCGCGCCCGCGGTCGTCGAATGGAAAGCCAATATGGCCAAGCTCGGGATCGACGGCGAGCGCCTGTACGCGCGCGCCAAAGAGTTGATCCAGCAATACAAGATTGCCGCGAAGTAAAGCCTGCGCGCTCAAGAACAAGGGAACAGACCCGTGAAATCAGCTCGCCAACTCGGAATCAGGGCCAAGCTCTTCTTCGCCTTCGCTGCGGTATCGGGAACCACGGTCATCGCCGGCGCCGCCGCCTGGCTGATGTTCTCGCAGGTCCGCGATCTCTTCCACGGCGTTGCCGGCCGCAACATTCCCGAGATCGTCGAGACCCTGGGATTGCAAACGGAAACCCAGGCGCTGGCCGGCTCCGCGCCGACATTGCTGGCGGCGAAATCGCAAGCCGAGCGGCAACAGGAACTGGCCGCGCTGAAGGCGCGGCAGGATGGCGTCGCCAAGCGGCTCGACACCGTTGCCGGCACAAGGTCGGACAAGGAATCGATCACGAAACTGAAGACGCTGATTGCGTCGATGAACACCAAGCTCGCGGCGCTGGATGGCGCGGTCAACGATCGCCTCAAGCTCAGCGCGCATGGCGAAGAGGTGGTGAAGACGGCCCAGGCGGCCCAGACCAAGCTCAACGACGTGCTGCTTCCCGCTGGCGAAAAGGCCCAGGCCGACATCACCATGGTCTCCATGACAATCGGCGGCGACGCCACCCAGTCGATGATGACGCTGTTGAAGTTGGTCTCGACCCAGGTGCCGGTATCGCAGGGGTTCGCCGATCTCGTCGGCTTCGTCAATCTGGCATCGAGCCTGCTCGATCGCGCGGCGGTCGCGCCTGACGTCAACAGCGTCGTGGCGCTGGAGAAGAATTTCAAGGCAATGTCAGCACGGGTCGAGGAAAAGCTCGACATCGTCGACACGCTGCAGCCGACCGAAGGCATGCGCAAGGCGACCGAAGCCTGGCTCAAGCTCGGCACCGGCGACACCATTTTTCGACGCGCGGCGCAAGGAAATCGCCGCCAGCCAGCTCGGGCAGAAACTGCTCGATGAGACCCGCAGCCTCACCGAGGAACTTGCCAAAGAGGTCGCCGGTCAGGTCAAGGTCGTCAGCAACAGGACCAAGGAAGCGACCGACCGTTCCGACGAGGCGATCAGCTTCGGCACCTTCGTGATGCTGATGATCGCCGCGATCAGCGTGGTCGGCGCCGCCCTGTTCGTCTGGTTCTATATCGGCCGCAATCTGGTGGCGCGTCTGGTCGGCCTCGAGAAGACCATGACGCGGCTTGCCGGCGGCGATCTTACCGCCGAAGTTGATAGCAGGCGCGGCGGCGACGAGATCGGCCAGATGGCCAACGCACTGTCGGTGTTCCGCGAGGGCATCGTTAAAGCCGATGCGGCCGCGGTCGAAAAGGCCCGCGAGCAGGAAGCCAAGCAGCGACAGGCCGCCATGATCGATCAGCTGACGCGCGAGTTCAACGACGGCGCCATCAGTGCGCTGGCTGCGGTGTCCACCGCCGCCTCGCGCATGAAGGGTTCTGCCGAGAAGATGTCGCATGTTGCGGCGCAGGCCAAGGAGCAGACCGGCGCGGTGGCGTCGGCTTCCGCCCAGGCCGCCGAGAACGTCCAGACGGTGGCGGCCGCGACCGAAGAGCTCGCAAGCTCGATTTCGGAGATTTCTCGCCAGGTCGGCGAATCGACCCGGATCGCGGCGCAGGCGGTGGAGCAGGTGGCCCGCAGCGAAGTCACCGTCACTGAACTCGCCAGTGCGGCCAACCGCATCGGCGAAGTGGTGGGACTGATCAACACCATCGCATCGCAGACCAACCTCCTGGCTCTGAACGCGACCATCGAAGCCGCGCGTGCCGGCGAAGCCGGCAAGGGCTTTGCGATCGTCGCTTCCGAAGTGAAGAATCTGGCCACCCAGACCGCGCGCGCCACCGAAGGCATCACCGCGCAAGTCACCGCGATCCAGGGCTCGACCCAGGAAGCGGTCGACACCATCAAGGGCATCGGCCAGATCATCGACAAGATGTCGGAGATTGCCACAATGGTCGCAGCCGCCGTCGAGGAGCAGGGCGCGGCAACGGCAGAAATCGCCCGCAACATCCAGCAGGCGGCCGCCGGGACGCAGAACGTCTCCCACAACATCGAAGGCGTCTCGAACGCGGCCAATCAGAGCGGCGAGACCGCCTCCGACGTGCTGCAATCGTCCGATGGATTGGCCGCCGAATCGGAAGCGCTCAGCAACGAGGTCGGCCGCTTCCTCGCCCGCATCAAGGCGGCGTAACTCCGCTCAGGTCAGCAGCAGCGCCATTCCGGGGTCACCCTTCTCCATCGCCCGACGATAAGCCGGGCGTTGGCCGATCCGCGCGAGATAGTTGACGATACTGGGGCAACGCGCGAGATCGTAGGGCAGGAAATAGCGCATGGTGGTGAGCGAGAAGCCCATCATGATATCGGCCGCGGTGAATTCGTTGCCGGCCAGATATTCAGCCTGCCGCGTGCGCGCCTCGACCAAATCGAAGGCGCGGTCGACCCGTGTCCTGGTGGCCAGCAGCACCGGGTTGTCGTCCGCCAGTTTCAGGCGGTTCAGGATCATGCTGCGTCCCATGCTCGCCTGCAACGTGCCATTGGCAAAATGAAACCAGTAGAGGTATGGCGCGAAGTCGCGATGGCCTGAATTCAGCGCCAGGCGGCCGTTGCCGTATTTCGCGATGATGTAGTCGACCACGGCGCCGGACTCCGCCAGCACCAGATCGCCGTCGGTGATGACGGGCGCCGCGCCGATCGCGTGCAGCGCCCTGTACTCCGCCGGCGCGAGAATCGTGACGGGATCGCGCGCGTAGCATTTCAGCTCGTAGGGGATCGCCAGCTCCTCGCACAGCCAGACGATCCGCTCGGATTGCGATTTACCCAGATGATGAACGGTGAGCATGCCGGATGTTCCCTTTGCAGCCAGCCGGCGACCAGACGCCTTCCGGCATCAACTCGATCTCGCCTGCGCCTCAAGCTGTCGGCTATAGCGTGACATGGCAAAGCAAAAAGCGAAATAGATCAGGCTCACGAAAATGTAGACCTCGACGCTGAAGGACTGCCAGGCGGGGTCGATGATCGAGGTCTTGGCCGTCGTCAGCAGATCGAAGATGCCGATGATCAGGACCAGGCTGGTATCCTTGAAGAAGGCGATGAACGTATTCACCAGCGGCGGGATCACGTGGCGGATCGCTTGCGGCAGGATGATCAGGCCGTTCTTCTTCCAGTAGGACAGCCCGAGGGCATCGGCGGCGTCGTATTGGCCGCGCGGCACCGCCTGCAGGCCGCCGCGAATGACTTCGGCGAGATAGGCGCCGGCGTACAGCACGAAGGCGATCTGCGCCCTGAGCAGTTTATCGATATTGACGCCATCGGGCATGAACAGCGGAAACATCACGCTTGCCATGAACAAGAGGCTGATCAGGGGAACGCCGCGGATCAGCTCGACATAGAGCACGCAGAGCGAGCGGATCGCGGGCAGTTTCGAGCGGCGGCCGAGGGCGACCAGGATTCCGAGCGGAAAGCCGAAGGCGAGCCCGAAGGTCGCGAGGATCAGCGTCACCGGCAGGCCGCCCCAGCGGTCCTGCGAAACATATGTCAGGTCGAAGATGCCGCCCCACATCAGAACGCCGATCAGGACCAATGCGCCGATCCATGTGGCCACGAGCTTGCGGCCCCAAAAACTGCGGCGGGTCGTCAGATAGAACAGCGCGATGAAAGTCAGCGTCGCCAGCGCCGGACGCCATTGTTCGCTGAACGGATAGGTGCCGAACAGGATGAAGCGATATTTTTCGGGAATCACGGCCCAGCAGGCGCCGATCCCGCGGAGCGCCCGGCACGGGCCGGTCTGGTCGCCCGAGACGATCCAGATCGCATTCACAAAGCCCCATTGCACGAGGCTGACGAACGCCTTGCCGAGCACGGCGATCAGCAACAGCGACATGATGGACGAGGGGATCGACGCGAACAGGTTGGCGCGCAGCCATGCGATGATGCGGGCGGACAAGGTCCTGCGGTATTGCGGCCGGCCGAGCGGCAACGGACTTTCCGGGGCTGATGTCAACGATGTCATGGGCTCACCGCTCCACCAGCGCGATGCGCGCGTTGTACCAGTTCATGAACAGGCTGATGCCGAGGCTGATGGTGAGGAACACCAGCATGATGAGCGCGATGGCCTCGATCGCCTGGCCGGTCTGGTTCAGCGTCGTGTTCGCGATCGAAACGATATCCTGGTAGCCGACCGCGACTGCCAGCGAGGAGTTCTTGGTCAGGTTCAGATATTGGCTGGTCATCGGCAAAATGATGACGCGCAGCGCCTGCGGCAGCACGATGTGCCGCAGCATGAAGCCGCGGCGCAGCCCGAGCGCCTTCGCCGCATCCCATTGGCCGATATGGACGGACTGGATGCCGCTGCGCACGATCTCGGCGATGAAGGCCGAGGTATAGGTGACGAGCGCGATCAGCAGCGCGAAATATTCCGGCGCCAGCGTCAGCCCGCCGACGAAATTGAAACCGCGCAATTCCGGGATCGTGATGGTCCAGGATGCACCGATGGCCAATGACAGCAGCGCGGGCAGTCCGACCACCAGCCCCAGCGCGTAAGGCCAGACCGGGCGCATCCGGCCGTCCGCCATCTGCTGCGCGACCAGCCGGCGCCGAACGAAGTATAACGCGATCAGCCCAAGCACCGCGGCGCCGAGGACCCAGAGGTTCGCATCCTCGATCGGGACCGAGGGGAGTATCAAACCCCGGTTTGAAAGATAGACGCCGTCGATCGGTTTCCAGGCGCTGCGCGCTGCCGGAAGGCCCTGCATCAGCACGTACCAGAACAGCAGTTGCAGCAGCAGCGGGATGTCGCGGAGAATTTCGACATACACCGCCGACAGTCGCGCCAGCAGCCAGTTGGAGGACAGCCGTGCAATTCCGATCAATGTTCCAAGCACGGTCGCGAGCACGATGCCGATGACGGCAACGCGCAGCGTATTGATAATGCCGACCAGGAACGCGCGTACATAGGGATCTTTGGGGCTGTAGGCGATCCAGCTGTCGGCGATGGGCATTCCCGCCTCGCGGCCGAGAAATGCAAAGCCGGTCGAGATCCGGCGGACCGAGAGATTGTGAAGCGCGTTCGACCACAGCCAGCCGACGACGGCGACCGCGATCCCGACCACCAGTATCTGCCAGAGCAGCCCGCTGAGGCGCTGCCGGCTCCAGGAAGTGCGCCATCGCGGACGGCGCTGGGGTTCGGGCGTCGATATCGTCACGGCATAAGATTCCTTATTGCAGCAGCGATCTTCGGCTAAGCGTGTTTCATATGTTGCACTAAAACATAAAATATGCAACATTTGTTTCATGGCCCAGCCGCAGCCGAAATCTTCACCGCTGAACGAGTTGTGCAGCGCCTTGCCGTCATTGCCGGCGCGGCTGCAGCAGGTCGGGCGGTTCGTCGCCGCCAACGATTACGACGCCACGACGCGTTCGATGCGCGATCTGGCCGCCGAGGCGGGCGCCGATCCCGCCGCCTTCACCCGGCTCGCGAAAGCATTGGGCTATTCCGGATGGGACGGGCTGCGCGCCGCCTTGACCGAGGCGCGCCGGCCGGAGCAGCCGACGCCGTTTTCGGGCCGCACCAAGGCGCGCCGTGGGCCGAATTCGGATGTCTCGCTGGTCGCCGACAAGCTGGAAGCCGAAGCCGCAGGTCTTGCGCGCATCGAAGCGGCCTCGATCGCCAATGCGGCGAGGGCGCTGCACGCCGCGCAACGGATCTGGATCGCCGGCTTCCGAAGCTGCCGCAGCGTGGCGGAATTGCTCAATTACCAGCTGCGTCTGTTCCGGCCCGACGAAGTGCAACTGGTCGGCGGCTCCGGTCCCGAAGATCTCGATCTTGGCGCCTTCCATAAAGACGATGCGGTGGTCGTGATCGGTTTTGCGCCTTACTCCACCGCAAGCGTGTTGTCGGCGCGCGCGGCGCGTCAATCCGGCGCCACGCTGATTGCGATTGCGGACACCATGACGGCGCCGATGGCGGAGGGGGCGGGGCATTTGCTGCTGTTCGAATCGGCTTCCTCGCCGGGATTCTTTCCAAGCCTGACCGGGGCGATCGCCATTGCGCAGTCGCTGGCGGCGGTCACGTTCGCGTTGGGCGGTGCAACGGCGAAGCGTCGGCTGGAGGACACCGAAAGACGCCTCGCCGCGATGTCGCAATATGTTGCCGAGAAAGGTTGAAAACCATGGCCAATCAAAAGAGCCGCGTGCTGCATCGTAGTCTGCGTGAGACACCGCCAAAGGCCGTCGGTGGCGAGGGCGTGTGGCTGATTGCCGAAGACGGGCGCCGGATTCTGGATGCCTCCGGCGGCGCCGCGGTTTCCTGTCTTGGCCATCAGCACCCGCGCGTGCTCGAAGCGATGTCGCGGCAGGCCTCGAAGCTGGCCTACGCCCATACCGGTTTCTTTTCGTCGGAGCCGGCGGAAGCGCTGGCCGAGCATCTGGTCGGCGACGAGCCCGGCGGGCTCGCCTATGCCTACTTCGTCAGCGGCGGATCGGAAGCGATCGAAGCCGGCATCAAACTGGCGCGGCAATATTTCATCGAGCGCGGCGAGCCGCAGCGCCAGCGATTCATCGCCCGGCGCCAGAGCTATCACGGCAATACGCTGGGCGCGCTGGCCGCCGGCGGTAATGCCTGGCGGCGCGAACCCTATGCGCCGCTGTTGTCGGACGCTTTCAGCCATGTGACGCCGGCGTTCGCCTATCACGAAAAGCGCGACAATGAATCCGAGGCGGAGTTCGTGGCGCGGCTGGCCGCCGAATTGGAGGCGGAATTCCAGCGCCTCGGCCCCGATACGGTGGCGGCGTTTATCGCCGAACCGGTGGTGGGCGCGACGGGCGGGTGCGTGACGGCGCCGGAGGGATATTTCCGCGCCGTGCGCGATATCTGCACTCGTCACGGCGCGCTGCTCTTTCTCGACGAGGTGATGTGCGGCATGGGGCGCACCGGCACGTTGCATGCGTGGGAGCAGGAAGGTATTTCGCCCGATATCCAGGCGGTCGCCAAGGGGCTGGGTGGCGGCTATCAGCCGATCGGCGCCATGCTCGCGAGCGGGCAGATCATCGACACCATTCGACAGGGTTCGGGTGCGTTCCAGCACGGGCATACTTATCTGGCGCACCCGATGGCCTGCGCCGCCGCGCTCGGCGTGCAGCAGGTGATCAGCGAGGAAGGCTTGCTCGACAACGTGAAAGTCCTCGGCGCGCATCTCGAACGGCGGCTGACTGAGCGGTTCGGCAATCACCGCCATGTCGGCGACATCCGCGGGCGCGGCCTGTTCCAGGCCATCGAACTGGTGGCCGATCGTGCCACGCGCACGCCGTTCGACCCCGCGCTGAAACTCCATCAGCGCATCAAGGCCGCCGCGTTCGAAGGCGGGCTGGCGTGCTATCCGATGGGTGGGACCGTGGACGGCCGGATCGGCGATCACGTCCTGCTCGCGCCGCCCTACATCGCAACGTCAGAGAATATCGACATGATCGTCGACCGATTGGGCCACGCCGTCGACGGCGCCTTGAAATCTGTTGGTCACTAGGGAGGAGCGGAAATGAAGAGAGTAGTCATCGCTACCGGTTTGCTCGCACTTTCGTTCGCGGCCGCGTCGGCAGCCACGCTGGACACGGTCAAGCAACGCGGCACGCTGGTGTGCGGCGTCAGCGCCGGTTTCGCCGGCTTCTCGACGCCGGACTCGCAGGGCAATTACAAGGGCCTCGACGTCGACTATTGCCGCGCACTGGCCGCGGGAGTGCTCGGTGATGCCGCCAAGGTGCGCTACGTCGCGCTGACCGCGCAGAACCGCTTCACCGCGCTGCAATCCGGTGAAATCGACGTGCTCTATCGCAACTCCACGCAGACCTATCTGCGCGGCGTGACGCTTGGCCTGCGCCAGGGGCCGGTCAATTTCTACGACGGCCAGGGCTTCCTCGTGAAGCGCGACGCCGGCGTCAAGGAATTGAAGGACCTGAAGGGCGCCACGGTCTGCGTCGCGCAGGGCACCACCCATGAGGTGACGCTTGGCGATTACGGCCGCGCCAACGGGATCGATTGGAAGCCGCTGGTGTTCGACCGCACCGATACGATGTACCAGACCTTCTTCGGCGGCCGCTGCGATGTCATGACCCAGGATGCCTCGGCGCTGGCGGGTGCGGTGACAACGGCGGCGCCGAATCCGGCCGATTATGTCGTGCTGCCGCAGACGATCAGCAAGGAGCCGCTCGGGCCGTTCACGCGCAATGGCGACGAAGTGTGGTCCGACATCATCACCTGGCTTCACTATGGCTTGGTCGAGGCAGAGGAACTGGGTGTGACCGCAGCCAATGCCGACGAAATGACGAAGTCGAGCACGCCCGCGATCCAGCGTCTGCTCGGCACCGCCGGTGACTTGGGATCGCGGTTCGGTCTCGACAACAAGTGGATGCTGCAGGCGATCAAGGCCGGCGGCAATTACAGCGAGATCTTCGAGCGCAATGTCGGCAAGGCCAGCCCGTTGAAGCTCGATCGCGGCCTGAATGCGACCTGGAACAAGGGCGGCCTGATGTACGC
>JACDAG010000864.1 GCA_013695565.1 Bradyrhizobium sp. | reverse complement strand
ATCGCGCTCGGCCGCTCGTGGCGGCGCGAAACAGGCGTATAGCGCGGGCCCTTCTTCTTGGCGGCCGGCGGCAGCGCCACCTTGCTCTCGCCGAGTTTCAGGCGGTAATTCGGGTCGCCTTCGCCCTTTTCGATCTCGTCGCGGGTGAGCTGGCCGGTGGAAATCGGGTCCATGCCCTTGATGCCCTGGGCGGCATCGCCGTCGGCAATGGCGCGGACCTCCAGGGGGTGCATTTTGGTGAAATCGGCCACCTGGTCGAAGGTTAGCGCGGTATTGTCAACCAGCCACACGGCAGTCGCTTTTGGCATCAGCGGTGCATTGCTCATGGCAAATCTCCTTTGGTCCTCGCCCACCTCTTTTGGGAGGCGAAGTCTGCGGTCATCGGTGATGACGGGAATTCGGGCCTATATACGCCCTGAGGGGGCATTGGCGCAATGGCCTGCTAAAGTGCCTTGACAGCGCCCAAAAGCAGCCCCAAGTCCTTATACGAATTGGCCGTTCCCCGCCCGCCGGCGAGGGGTGATTCGGTCCCCGAGATAGCCCCCATGTCTTCTATATCAGCGTCCTCTTTATCGGCGTCAGCCAAGCCAGACCTGAAAATCGTGCTTTGTTCCCCCCGCGGCTTCTGCGCCGGCGTGGTGCGGGCCATTGATACCGTGGAACGGGCGCTGACCATCTACGGTGCCCCGGTCTATGTCCGCCACGAGATCGTGCACAACCGCTATGTGGTTGACAGCCTGAAGACCAAGGGCGCGATTTTCGTCGAGGAACTGGCCGAAATCCCCGACAATACCAACGCGCCGGTGGTGTTTTCCGCCCACGGCGTGCCGAAGTCGGTTCCGGCGGATGCCCGTGCGCGCAATTTCTTCTCGCTGGACGCGACCTGCCCGCTGGTCACCAAGGTGCACCGCGAGGCCGCGATCCATTTCAAGCGCGGCCGCGAAATCCTCCTGATCGGGCATTCCCACCATCCGGAAGTCGTCGGCACGCTCGGCCAGTTGCCGGTGGGCGCGGTGACGCTGATCGAGACCGCCGAAGACGCAAAAACCTTCACGCCGAAGAATCCGGACAACCTCGCTTTCGTCACGCAGACGACGCTGTCGATCGACGATACCGCCGAGATCGTCGCGTTGTTGAAGGGACGTTTTCCGAACATCTCCGGCCCGCACAAGGAAGACATCTGCTACGCCACCACCAACCGCCAGCTTGCGGTGAAGAAGGTGGCGCCGGTGGTCGATGCCCTGATCGTGGTCGGCGCGCCGAACTCGTCGAACTCGCAGCGCCTGCGCGAAGTTGCCGAACGCGAAGGCTGCCCGGTCTCGGTGCTGGCGCAGCGCGCCGCCGATATCGACTGGTCGCGGTTCGAAGGCATCAAGAGCCTCGGCATCACCGCGGGCGCATCCGCGCCGGAAGTGATCGTCGAGGAGATCATGGGCGCGTTCGCCGAGCGCTATAATCTGCATGTGGAGACGGTCTCGGCCGCGGAAGAAAACGAATTCTTCCCGCTGCCGCGTTCGCTGCGGCCCGACGCCGCGTAAGGTTTCCCCATGGCGGTTTACACCGACGTTGCCGCCGAAGACCTCGCGGAATTCCTCAAGGCTTACGACATCGGCGAATTGCTCTCCTACAAGGGCATCGCCGAGGGCGTCGAGAATTCCAACTTCCTGATGCACACCAGCAAGGGCGCCTACATCCTCACGCTGTACGAAAAGCGCGTGGCGATGGACGATATCCCTTATTTCCTGTCGCTGATGGCGCATCTGGCGGAGCGCGGCGTGCATTGCCCGCAGCCGGCCAGGGATCGCCAGGGCGAGGTCTATAGCCATCTTGCCGGGCGGCCGGCGGCGATCATCAATTTCCTCGAAGGCATGTGGCCGCGGCGGCCCACCGCCGCGCATTGCACCGGCGTCGGCGAGGCGCTCGCCAGGATGCATCTGGCGAGCCGCGACTTTCCGCTGTTCCGGAAAAATCCGCTGTCGGTCGAGGGCTGGCGACCGCTGTTCGATCTGGCAGCACCGCGCGCCGACAGCGTGCAGCCGGACTTGCGCGATTTCATCGCCCGCGAACTCGATCACCTCGAGGCGAACTGGCCGAGCGACCTGCCGCTCGGCGTCATCCATGGCGATCTCTTCAACGACAACGTCTTCTTCCTCGGCGACAAGCTGTCCGGGCTGATCGACTTCCCGTTTTCCTGCAACGACATCCTGGCCTATGACGTCGCGATCTGCCTCAACGCGTGGTGCTTCGAGCCGGATCATTCCTTCAACGTCACCAAGGCCCGCGCGCTGCTTGGTGCCTATGGCCGCGAGCGGAAATTGTCGGATGCCGAGCAGGAAGCGCTGCCGCTATTGGCGCGTGGCTCGGCGCTGCGCTTCCTGCTCACGCGTCTCGTTGATTTCCTCAATGTGCCGCCGGGCGCGCTGGTGAAGCCGAAAGACCCGCAGGAATATGTCCGCAAACTGCGCTTCCACCAGAGCGTCCAGTCGGCGCGCGATTACGGCCTGACGCAGCCGGGATGCGCGGCGTGAGCGATTCCAAGCCGCATGTTACTGTCT
>JACDAG010000488.1 GCA_013695565.1 Bradyrhizobium sp. | reverse complement strand
GCATGCCCGGCTCTTTTCTGTGTCTCGACAACCAGAAAGTATCCGGTTCACGCTGGATTTGCCGGGCATGCGCTGCGGCATAGTGAATCATTCCCGGGACAGCCCTGCGCTCTTGCGGGGAGAGGGTCGGGGTGAGGGGCTCTCTCCGCCATCGAGGTATATCGATAGTCCTGTACCCCCTCACCCGGACTGCTTCGCAGTCCGACCTCTCCCCGCAAGCGGGGCGAGGTGACGGAGAGGCCGGCGCCAATTCAACTCGATGCCATCACGCTCGACGCAAACCGGTGCTCACGTCACTGGAAACCGCTATAGATAACCCATGCGCATCCTGAGCCTTGCGGGGCGGCGGCTCGCCGCCTCGATCCCGACCCTGTTTTTGATCCTGATCGGCGTGTTCCTGCTGCTGCAGTTCGCGCCGGGCGACACTGTCGATGCGATGATGGCGCAGATGGGCGGCGGTGACGCCGCGACCGCGCGCGAGCTGCGCAAATTCTACGGCCTGGACCTCTCGGTCCCGGCCCAGCTCGGCAATTACCTGTGGCGACTGGTGCGGCTCGATCTCGGTTTCTCCTCGATCTATGGCAAGCCGGTCGCCTCGGTGATCCTTGAACGGCTGCCGCCGACCATTTTGTTGATGACGGCGTCGCTGTCCTTTGCATTTTTCTTTGGCCTGCTATTCGGGGTGATCGCGGCGCGCGGCGTCAACCGCTGGCCGGACACGCTGATCTCGACGCTTGGCCTCGTCTTCTACGCCACGCCCTCGTTCTGGTTCGGGTTGATGGCGATCGTGGTGTTCTCGGTCTATCTGCAATGGCTGCCGCCAGGCGGCTTCGAGGATATCGGCACTGTTCAGGTCGGCATCTGGCGCACCATCGACATCGCCCGCCACCTCGTGCTGCCAACCCTGACGCTCGGACTGATCTTCCTGGCGATCTACCTGCGCATCATGCGCGCCTCGATGCTGGAAGTGCTCAACCTCGATTATGTCCGCACCGCGCGCGCCAAGGGTCTCGACGAGACCCGTGTTGTGACGCGTCATGTCCTGCGCAACGCGCTCCTCCCCATGGTGACGCTGATCGGCCTGCAGGCCGGCACCATGCTGGGCGGATCGGTGGTGGTCGAAAGCGTGTTCTCGCTGCCGGGGCTCGGACGGCTTGCCTATGAATCGGTGGTGCAGCGCGACCTCAACACGCTGCTCGGGATCGTGTTCGTCTCCGCGCTGCTCGTGATCGTCGTCAACTTTGCCGTCGACCTGCTCTATGCACGGCTCGACCCGCGCATCTCGGCGGAGGGTTGAACGATGGATGCGGTCAAACGCTATTTCCGCAGTCCCGCCGCGGTCGCGGGCCTCGTGCTGCTGCTGATCGTGATCGCGATGGCGATCAGCGCCGGCTTCTTTTACCCGCGCGATCCGCTCGCGCTCGCCGGCCGGCCGCTGATCTGGCCATTCTCGAACCCGCGCTTCCTGCTCGGTACCGACAATTCCGGCCGCGATATCGCCGCCCAAATTCTCTACGGCGCACGGATTTCGCTGCTGATCGGCGGCGTCGCCACCGCGATTGCGATCCTGATCGGCATCTTCGTCGGCGCCTTCGCCGGCTATTATGGCGGCTGGGTCGACACGGTGCTGATGCGGGTCACCGAGGCGTTCCAGACGCTACCGAATTTCGTGCTGCTGCTGGTGCTGGTCGCCGTGTTCGGCTCGACGCTGACTACGGTCACCATTGCCGTCGGCGTGGTATCCTGGCCGGCGCCGGCGCGGCTCACTCGCGCGGAATTCCTGTCGCTACGCAACCGCGAATTCGTCCAGGCCGGGCGCACGCTCGGCATGAGGGACATTCAACTGATTCTCGGCGAAATCCTGCCCAACGCGCTGCCGCCGGTGATCGTCTATGCCAGTGTCGTGATGGCGGTCGCAATCCTGCTCGAAAGCGCGCTGGCGTTCTTGCGCCTGTCCGATCCCAACGTGGCGTCCTGGGGCAACCTCATCGGTCTCGGCCGCGACGTGCTGCGGGTGCAGTGGTACGTCTCGGCGATTCCCGGCATCGCCATCCTCATGACCGTGCTGGCGGTGTCGCTGGTCGGTCAGGGCCTCAACGATGCGCTCAATCCGAGGCTGAAGAGCCGATGAGCGAGACGCCTGATAACGCCGTCCTCTCGATCGAGCATCTCGGCGTGCGCCTGCCCGCCGGTGCCGACCGGCCGCATGCGCTTTCGGACGTGTCGCTGTCGATCGCTTCCGACGAAATCCTCTGCGTGGTCGGTGAATCCGGTTCCGGCAAGTCGATGATGGCCAACGCCATCATGCGCCTATTGCCCAATGACGTGACCATCGACGGCGGCCGGGTGATGTTCGAAGGCCGCGACCTCGCCTCCGCCAGCGTCGCCGAGATGCGCCGGGTGCGCGGCGCCGGCATTGCGATGATCTTCCAGGAGCCGATGACCGCGCTCAATCCGCTCCGCACCATCGGCGACCAGATCGGCGAGATGTTCTCGATCCACACCGAGCTGTCGAAGGCCGAGATCGGCGCCAAGGTACTCGCCCTGCTCGCTGACGTGCGGATTCCTGACCCGAAGGTCGCAGCAAAGGCCTATCCGCATGAACTCTCGGGCGGCCAGCGGCAGCGCGCCATGATCGCGATGGCGCTGGCGCTCGACCCAAAACTCCTGATCGCGGATGAGCCGACCACCGCGCTCGATGTCACCACGCAAGCCCAGATCCTGAAGCTGATCCGCGACCTGCAGCAACGCCGCAAGGCCGCGATCCTGTTCATCACCCATGATTTCGGCGTCGTCGCCGAGATCGCCGACCGCGTCGTGGTGATGCAACATGGCGCGATCGTGGAACAAGGCGCCGCTAATACGGTGCTGAACGATCCCAGGCACGCCTACACCAAGCAGCTCATCGCCGCCGTTCCGCCGCTGAAGGCGCCGCCGCCGCGCGCGCTCTCGGCCGAGAACATCCTGACGATATCAGGTGTTTCCAAGACCTACCGCACTGGCGGCTTCCTCGGCCGCGGCGCGCGCGTGACGCCTACGGTCAGGGATGTCTCGCTCGTCCTGCCCCGGGGCGCGACGCTCGGCATCGTCGGCGAGTCCGGTTCCGGCAAATCGACGCTGGCGCGCTGCATCGTGCGGCTGATCGATCCGGACGCCGGCGCGATCCTGCTCGAAGGCAACGACTGGGCGAAGATGACGCGCGAGAACGTCCGCCGCGAGACCCGTCATATCCAGATGGTGTTTCAGGATCCGTTCGCCTCGCTCAATCCGCGCCGCAAGGCGGCCGAACTGGTCGCGCAGGGACCGATCGTGCACGGCACGCCGCGGGCCAAGGCGATCGCGGATGCCAAGGAATTGTTCGCGCTGGTCGGCCTCGATCCTTCCGCCGGCGACCGGTTCCCACATGAATTCTCCGGCGGCCAGCGCCAGCGCATCGGCTTGGCGCGTGCGCTTGCGTTGAAACCCGCGGTGCTGGTCGCGGACGAACCGGTCTCCGCGCTCGATGTCTCGGTGCAGGCACAGGTGCTAAAATTGCTCGCGGAACTACGGCAGCGCCTCGGCCTCTCCATCGTCTTCATAACGCATGATCTGCGCGTCGCCGCCCAGATCTGTGATCTCGTCGCCGTGATGAAGGACGGCGCAGTAGTGGAGCAAGGGCTCGCAGGCGACGTGTTCGGCAACCCGCAGCACCCCTATACGCAGGCACTGCTGGCCTCGATCCCCGGCGGCGATTTCACGCGCAAGCGGGATGCGGCGCTGCTGTAATCAGGCCATCTCCCGCGCGTCGCGCCGCCGATAGACCAGCAGCATCAAGGGCGCCAGTTTGCGCAACAGGCCATGCGCCGCGATCGGCACCGGCTCCGTGAACGGCAACGCCAGTTCATTGTCGGGCACGCCGCGCACCGCCTTCGACAATTGGTCGCCGAGCGCGATGGTCAGCGCCACTGCGCGGCCGTTGCAGCCGGTCCAGCCGTAGGCATTGGGCCCGAGCTTGTGGATGCGCGGCAGGAAATCCGTCGTCATCCCGACATAGCCATTCCACACATAATCAAACGAGACGTCACCAATCTGCGGCCACAGCCGCTGCAAGCGCTCCGTCACCCGTGCCTTGATCCGCTCGACCTTGTTGCCGGGGCCGATCACCGCGCCGCCGGTGACCAGTCGATTTCGTGCGTCATAGCGCGCGAAATACAATTCGCCGTGGGTATCCGACATCGCCTGCCGGCCGGGAATGATGGTCTTGCGGACATTGTCCGACAGCGGCTGCGTCGCCATCTGCCACGACAGCACCGGCATGACTTCGTGAGCCATGTTCGGCACCAAGGACTTGGAGAATTCGCCGCTATAGGCGTTGGTCGCAACCACCAGCGCCCTTCCGCTGATCTCGCCCTTTTCGGTCTTCACCACCCACTTGTCGCCGCGGCGCTCAAAACTCACCGCCGGCGAGCGCGCATAGATACGCGCGCCAAGGCCGAGCACCGTGTGCGCCAGCCCGCGCGCCAGCGCCAGCGGATTGATGTGGCCGCCGGTCCTGTTCCAGAAGCCGCCGTACCAGGCGTCCGAACCCGTCATGTCGCGCGTCTGTTCGCGCGACAGCAGTTCAACCGGCGCGCCGAATTTCGACCATTGCCGCACGCGCCTTTCCGCGATCTTGATGCGGCCCGGCGAATGCACCGGTTGCACCCATCCAGCCTGCTCCTGTTCGGCCTCGATCTTGTAGCGCTTGGCGACATCGAACAACGTCGATGCGCTGTCGCGCAGCAAGCCGACAAAGCGCTCGCCGACCGCGCCGTGTTTGGCGATGATGTCTTCCGGATCGGGCCGCGACAGCGTCGGAATCACCTGGCCGTTGTTGCGCCCCGACGCGCCCCATCCCGGCTCTGCGGCTTCGACGATCGCGACATCGATGCCGGCCTCGCGCAGGTGCAGCGCGGTCGATAGTCCCGTGAAGCCCGCGCCGATCACGATGACATCGGCCTGCTGGGTGCCGATCAGTTCGGGAAGATCAGGCCCCGGCGGCGTCGCCGCGGCCCACAGCGAAGGCGGCCAGCGGACTTCTGCGCTATTCATCGTGATCCTTTCTTGCGGGCGGCTGATCGAATGGCTAGCTTAATACCCTAAATCAGCCTGGGGAAATAAAAGAGTGGCACTCAAAAACGTCATCGGTATCGATCACGCCGTCGTCATGGTCGGGGATCTCGACAAGTCCGCCGAAAATTACAAGCGGCTCGGCTTCACCGTATCGCCGCGCGGCACCCACAGCGCGCATATGGGATCGGGCAATTACACCATCATGTTCGACCCTGATTATATGGAATTACTCGGTGTGCTGACGCCGACAGAACACAATGCTCCGGCGCGGGCGTTTCTGGAAAAGCGCGGCGAAGGCATCGAGCGCATCGCCTTCACGGCGGTGGATTCCGCTGACGGCGCCGAAGAGATCCGCGCGCGCGGCTATCCGCCGGTTGGAC
>JACDAG010000487.1 GCA_013695565.1 Bradyrhizobium sp. | reverse complement strand
GCATGCCCGGCTCTTTTCTGTGTCTCGACAACCAGAAAGTATCCGGTTCACGCTGGATTTGCCGGGCATGCGCTGCGGCATAGTGAATCATTCCCGGGACAGCCCTGCGCTCTTGCGGGGAGAGGGTTGGGGTGAGGGGCTGTCTCAACGAACACTGAATGTGCGGAGAGTCCCCCTCACCCGGCGCTGCGCGCCGACCTCTCCCCGCGAAGAGCGGCGAAGAGCGGGGCGAGGTGCCCCGATCGCGGACATCGATTAGATCATCAGGTTCACCGATCGCCCCATCAAATATTCGGATTCCACATCACCGGAATCTCCCTATACCCGCTGCCGACTTTCTCGACATGCGCCAGCGACGGGAACGGATAATGGAAGCCCTGGACCCGCATCTTGTCGGCCGCCAGCATGTCGTAGACCTTGCGGCGAGCGGCTTCCGCCATCGCAGGATCCTGATCGTAGAATACGTGCCAGTCGGGATGACGAACGAACAGGAACGGCACATGGGTGACGTCGGACTGCACGTAGACGGACTCCGGGCCTGACGCGATCACGAACGAGCTATGGCCGGGCGAGTGCCCGGGCGTACCCTGCGCAATGACACCGGGAATTACTTCCTTGTCCCACTCATAGGTCCTCACACGCTTCAGCGCCTCCGGCGTGAACACCCGCCGCGCATTCTTGAAGACGCCCTCGATACGGCCTTTGGGAGCCCTGCTCATCTCGCCGTCATCCATCCAGTACTGGTGCTCCTTGGCGGGCACCAGGATCTCGGCATTCGGATAGGTCAGCGAATTGTCGTCCATCAAGAGGCCATTGATGTGGTCGCCGTGGTAGTGCGAGATGATCACGGCATCGACGGCGTTACGGTCGATGCCGGCTGCCGCAAGGTTGCTCACCATCTGGCCGGCGGTGCCGTTGCTCTTCTTGTAATTGGTGTCGCCGGTGCCGGTATCGATCACCGCTAGCTTCGATCCGGTGTTGATGGCGACCGGGTTGTACGGCGTGGTCATCATGTCCTTTTCCATGAAGACCTCGGCCAGCGCGGCGTTGACCACGTCCTTCTTGAAGTTGGTGACGTGATCCTCCGCCATCTTGAACTTGTTGACGCCGTCGGTGGCGACCGTCACCTCGATGCTGCCGACCTTGTAGCGGTACCAGCCGGCGGTCTGCTTGCCCGCCGGCGGCGTGGCTGATCGGGCCGGATGATTGAACGGCAACGTCGTGGCTGCTGCCGCGCCTGCGGCAACCGACAACAGATTACGGCGTGTGAAATCCGTCATGGGCGTCTCCCCTCAACCATTTGTCCCGGGATTGGCTCCCGGATTGTGCGGGATTACTCCCGATTTCCGGGCTTTCCGCAAGCCGTTAGAAAGGCCGGCATCTCCGTCGCCGCCTGTCACCCAGGTAACAGCACGCCGTCCCCGCAGCTGGCAATGTCCTGCTCACCGGACAAGCGGACGCGATGGTCGCGCCGCCCGGAACAAAGGGAGTGATTGACATGATGACTGAAATACGGACTGCCGATCTCGACACCCGCGCACTTGCCGACGCCGAACTCGACACCGTCGCCGGCGGCCTGGCCAAATACTACCAAATGGGTGGCCACTGGTACATCGTGGGCCACGACAAGCACGGTCACTCGACCGGTGCGGTTCGTATTGACTGATGAACTATCCGGACTTGCAATGGAACTGGGAATGCGAAGGGCGGCCGCAAGGCCGCCTTTTCGTTTCTCACACCTTGGCGTGACTTCAGTCGTTGGCGCCGTGGATCGAAGCAACGACCGCCGCCGTGACCTCGTCGGTCCTGGCCTTGCCGCCGAGATCCGGCGTGTGAAAGCGCGTATCGGCGGTGACACGCTCGATCGCCTGCATCAAGCGCGTCGCGGCCGCCGGTTCGCCGAGATGCTCCAGCATCATCACCGATGACCAGAACGTGCCGACGGGATTGGCGATGCCCTTGCCGATGATATCGAAGGCCGAGCCATGGATCGGCTCGAACATCGATGGATAGGTCCGCTCCGGATTGAGGTTTGCCGTCGGCGCGATGCCGAGCGAGCCGGCGAGTGCTGCCGCGAGATCCGACAGGACGTCGGCGTGCAGATTGGTCGCCACCACCGTATCGATGGTTTCCGGCTTCATCACCATGCGCATGGTCATGGCGTCGACCAGCATCTTGTCCCAGCTCACGTCCTGGAACTCGGCCGCGATCTCGGTGGCGATCTCGTCCCACATCACCATGGCATGGCGCTGGGCATTGGATTTGGTGACGACGGTCAGAAGCTTGCGCGGCCGCGAGCGGGCGAGCTGGAAGGCGAAGCGCATGATGCGCTCGACGCCGGCACGGGTCAGGATCGATACGTCGGTCGCGACTTCAAGCGGCAACCCCTTGTGGACCCGGCCACCAACGCCGGCATATTCACCTTCCGAGTTTTCGCGGACGATCACCCAGTCGAGTTCCTTGCCATGAACGTTGCGCAGCGGGCTGGTAATGCCGGGCAGGATGCGCGTCGGACGAACATTGGCGTATTGATCGAACGGCTGGCAGATCGCGAGCCGCAAACCCCATAGCGTGATGTGGTCGGGCACATCGGGCGCGCCCGCCGAGCCGAACAGAATGGCGTCGTGGTTCCTGATCTGGTCGCGGCCATTCTCCGGCATCATGATGCCGTGTTTCTTGTAGTATTCAGACCCCCAGTCAAAATGGTCGACCTGGAATTTGAAATTGCCGTCGCGCTGGGCCAGCGCGTGCAGGACCTCGACCCCTGCGGCAACGACTTCGGTGCCGATCCCGTCGCCCGGGATGGCAGCTATAGCGTATGTCTTCATCGATGTTCTCCGGATTGCGAATGGTGGCGTGGCAGCGATCGGCAATCGGCCGCATGCGACGGCGAACTCAATTCCGAGTTCAATTTCCTTTGGCGCCTGACGCCTTGATGACGGCGCCCCAGCGCGGCACTTCGGCGGTCAGATGCGCCTTGAGGGCCGCCGGCGTCGCCAGCGCCGCCGGCACCGGCTCGGTGCCGAGACTGGCAAACCGTTCGATCACCTTGGGGTCTTTCAGCGCCGTCTGAAGCGCGGCCACAAGCTTGTCGGTTGCCTCTTTCGGCAATCCCTTCGGGGCCCACATCGCGTGCCAGGCCGAGACCTCGAAACCCTTGACCGCGCCGGAGTCGAGCGTCGGCAGGTCGGGCAATGACGAGACCCTTGCTTTGGTCGTGACGGCAAAGCCCTTGATCTTGCCTTCCTTGATCTGGTTGGTGGTGCCGGTGGTCTGGTCGCACATCACGTCGAACTGGCCGCTAAGCAGGTCGTTCATCGCGGGCCCGGTGCCGCGATAGGGAATCCCGTTCATCTGCACGCCGAGTTCCTTCATCAGCATCAGCATGCACAGATGCGAGGCCGAGCCGATGCCGGCATGGCCGTAGGTAGCCT
>JACDAG010000854.1 GCA_013695565.1 Bradyrhizobium sp. | reverse complement strand
GATCTACACCGCGGCCACTGTTGTACTGCAAGTTGCGCTTGGCCTAGCGCTGGCGTTGCTTGTGATGGACATGAAGCGCGGCCAAGGCTGGTTCCGAATCATAGCCATTCTGCCGGTTGTGCTTTCCCCGGCCGTCGTCGGCATGATCTGGCGTACCTTCATGCTGGCGCCAGAATTCGGCATCGTCGACTACCTCGCCATCAACGCCGGCATCGGCAGCAAAAACTGGCTTGGCGATCCCCTGCTCGCGATGATCTCGGTGATCGTGATCCACACCTGGCAGTGGACGCCCTTTGCATTCATGGTGCTGCTGGCAAGTCTCGCATCGCTACCGGAGGATATTTACGAGGCTGCGCGGCTGGATCGCGCCAGCGCATGGCAACGTTTCCGGCGCATTACGCTACCCCTGCTCCGTCCCGCCATCGTCATGGTGATCATCATGCGGACCATGGTGGCGCTGACGGCATTCGCTGCGATCTTCACCGTAACCGGCGGTGGTCCGGGCACCGCAACGGAAATTCTGAACCTCTACGCCTACCGAAAGTCCTTTACCGAATTGTCGATCGGTTACGGCTCCGCGCTCGCCGTCGCGCTGTTGATCGTCACCCTCCTGATCTCCGCCGTTCTGTTCGCGCTGCGGAGAGCAAAATGACCGCGAAACGCTTCCGCTTCATCGCGACCATGATCATCACACTGATCTTTCTGCTGGCGTGGGTTTTCCCTATCGTCTGGAGCGTGCTGAACTCGCTCAAGACCGACCAGGATGTCTTGGCTTATCCGCCGAAACTGATCTTCCAGCCCACGCTTGAAGCCTATCGCGACGTGCTGTTCGGCTCGGGATCGATCCTGCCGAACCTGATCTCCAGCTTTATCATCGCGATCGGTACCACCGTCATCACCATGCTGATGGCGGTGCCGGCCGCCTATGCGCTGGCGCGCCTGCGCTTTCGCGGCAAGAAATTCGCCGGCTTCTATGTGCTCGCCACCCAGATGCTCCCGCCCGTCGGCATCATCATTCCCTACTTCCTGATCCTGCGGAACATCGGTTGGATCGACACCTATCAGGGCATCATCCTGATCTATCTGTCGTTCTCGCTGCCGTTCGCGATCTGGCTTTTGGTGTCCTATTTCGAAGACATTCCCTTCGAGATGGAGGAAGCGGCCTATCTCGACGGCGCCAGCCGGATGCGGACGCTATGGCGGATCATCATTCCGCAGGTACGCGGTGGCATCGCGGTCACCATCGTGTTCGTATTCCTCAATGCCTGGAACGAATTTCTGTTCGCCGTCGTTCTGAGCGGCAACACGGTGCGGCCAGTCACCGTCGCGATGTTCAATTTCGTGTCGGTCGAGCAGACGCTGTGGGCGAAGCTCGCGGCGGTCTCGGTGCTGGCGATGCTGCCCGTGGTTATCCTCGGCATTATCGCGCAGAAGAACATCGTCAAAGGCCTCACGGTCGGCGCCGTCAAGGGTGGGGGCCGCCGATGACCGGTCGAGGTCAGGTACGTTTCGAAGACATCGTCAAGATGCACGGCGAGTTCAGTGCGCTGAAAGGCGTGACGTTCGACATCGAGCCCGGCGAGTTCTTTGCGCTGCTCGGCCCCTCCGGCTCGGGCAAGAGCACGACGCTGCGGATTCTGGCCGGCCTGGACGCGCCGACCTCGGGCCGCGTGTTCATCGACGGCCGCGACATCACGGCCACCGATGCGCGCGACCGTGACATCGCCATGGTGTTCCAGAGCTACGCGCTCTACCCGCACATGACCGTGTACGAGAATATCGCCTTTCCGCTGGAAATGGCCAAGCTCCCGGCGGCCGAGATAGAGCCCGCGGTGAAGGATGCCGCGCGCAAGGTCAAGATCGATCATCTGCTCGATCGCAAGCCCGGCCAGTTGTCGGGCGGCCAGCAGCAGCGCTGCGCGCTGGCCCGTGCCATCGTTCGCAAGGCACGCCTGTTCCTGCTCGACGAACCCCTCTCCAACCTCGACGCCAAATTGCGCATGGAAACCCGCGCCGAGCTGAAGAAGCTGCAGCGCTCGCTTGGCGTCACGGCCGTGTATGTGACGCACGACCAGGAAGAGGCCATGACGCTGGCCGATCGCATGGCGGTGTTCATGGCCGGCGAAATCCAGCAGGTCGGCCGGCCGGCCGAAATATTCGCGAAACCAAATTCGATCGATGTCGCCGCCTTCATCGGCAGCCCGCCGATGAACCTCTTACCGGCGCGCTTTGCCGACGGAGACGTCATCATCGCCGGTCACCGCCTGAAGACAGCGATGCAGGCCGCCGGCGAGCGCGACGTCGTCGTCGGCATTCGTCCCGGCGCCCTGCGGATCGCGCCGGACGGGCTCGAAGCCCGGGTCGAGCTGATCGAAGATCTCGGCGACACCAAGGTACTCGACCTCGATTGCGCAGGTACCGCGATGCGGATTCGCGTCGGCGACGAAAGCGTTCCGCCCGAAGGCACCGTGATTTCGATCACCGCGCGCCCGCAAGACGTTCATCTGTTCGATCCGGCCACAAGAAGGCGACTGTAAATGCCCGCGCGCAACCGCAAAAAGGCCGAGTCGATCAACGATGCGCGGCCATCGGCAACGGGCAATTCCCAACCGCTTCACATTCAGGTCCGCGAGACCATCCGCCGCCAGGTCAGGGATGGCGAACTGATCGACAAGACCGGCCGCCTGATGACGGAAGCCGAGCTTGGCCGGCATTTCGGTGTCAGCCGCATCACCATCCGCAACGCCATCTCGCCGCTGGTGACTGAAGGCATGTTCGCCCGCGCCCGGGGCCGCGGCACCTTCCTGCGCACTAACCAGCCCGAAAACTGGGTCGGTAAGCTAATGGGCTTTTCGGAGACCATCCGCGACGCCGGCTATCAGGCCGGTGCGAAGGTCCTGCAACAAGGCATGACCAATCGCCACGATAGCGGCGTTCGCGACCAATTGAAGGAGCGCGCGGTCTGGCAACTCAAACGTCTGCGCTTCGCCGACGACATTCCGATCGCCATCGAGCACGCATTCTACCCGCCGGATATCGGGCTGGAACTGGAGAAGCGCGACCTGACTTCGATCATCATGTACAGCGTTTTCGAGGACGAGCTCGGGCACCTCATCAAGGAAGCCAACCAGACGATCGGCGCGTCGCTCGCCGACGCGACCAGCGCCAAGCTGCTGGGCGTCAAGGCCGGCAGCCCGCTGCTGTCGATGGAACGCCTGACATTGAGCAAGGACGAGCGGCCGCTTGAACTGCTGCGCTCGGTCTACCTGCCCAACTATTTCCGCCTCAGCATCAACCTGACGAGGCGTCATGCCTAAACGCTTCTTCCCGCCACTTTGCACGAAGGACCAATAACCATGGCAAATGGTAAAACATCCGACAGCCTCAATATCCTGATCATTCTCAATGATGACATGGGATTTTCCGATATCGGCTGTTACGGCGGCGAAATCCAGACGCCCAATCTGGATCGACTGGCGGCCAACGGCCTGCGCTATTCGCAATTCTACAACACCGCCCGCTGCAGCCCGTCGCGCGCCTCGCTGTTGACCGGCCTGCATCCGCATCAAACCGGGATCGGGATCCTCACCTATAGCAACGGACCGGAAGGCTATGCCGGCAATCTCAACAAAAGCTGCGTCACCGTTGCCGAGGTGCTGAAGCAAAACAAGTACAAGACCTATCTCAGCGGCAAGTGGCACATTTCTTCCAGCCTGACCGAGCCGACCGATGCATGGCCGCTGCAGCGCGGCTTCGACTATTTCTTCGGTACCATCATCGGCGCCGGCAGCTTCTACCATCCGAATACGCTGACCCGCGGCAACGACAACATCGAGCACGAGGCCGAAAACGATCCGTCGTTCTTCTATACCGATGCGATCAGCGATCAGGCGGTCGCCTATATCACGCAGCACAAGCAGGCCAATCCCGATACGCCGTTCTTTCAATATGTCGCCTACACCGCGCCACACTGGCCGCTGCATGCACATGACGAGGACATTGCCAAATACAAGGGCCGGTTCGACGCGGGTTGGGACACACTGCGCGAGCAGCGGCTCAAGCGCCTGATCGACGCCGGCATCATTCATCCGAACTGGCAATTGACCGACCGGGATCCGTTCCAGCCGGCGTGGACCGAAGCCGAGCACCGCGAGTGGACCTTGCGCTGCATGGAGGTCTATGCCGCGCAGATCGACCGCATGGACCAGGGGATCGGCCGCATCGTCGCCGCGCTGGAAGAGACCGGGCAGCTCGACAATACCTTGCTCATCTTCCTGTCTGATAACGGCGCCTGTGCCGAAGACATTCCCCAGGGCGTCACCGCGCGAGAACTCGTCGATCAGTTGATGATCGCCAAGGCCAGGACTCGCAAGGGTGAGTCGGTTCGCCTCGGCAACGACCCTTCGCTGATGCCGGGCGCCGAGGACACCTATCAGAGCTACGGGACTGCCTGGGCCAATCTGTCGAATACGCCCTTCCGGCTCTACAAGCACTGGATCCATGAGGGCGGCATTGCGACGCCCTTCATCGTGCACTGGCCGCGCGGCATCAAGGAGAGAGGCGGCTTGCGCCACAATCCGAGCCAACTGCCCGATATCATGGCGACCATTGTCGACGTGACCGGCGCGACCTACCCGAAGGAATACAACGGCAATACGATCCTGCCCTGCGAAGGCGAAAGCCTGGTGCCATCGTTTGCCTCGGCCTATGGCGGTCGCGGTCCGCTGTTCTGGGAGCACGAGGGCAACGCCGCGGTCCGCATCGGAAAATGGAAGCTGGTGCGCAAATATCCGGAGGCCTGGGAGCTCTATGACATGGAGACCGACCGCACCGAAATGCACGACCTCGCCGCGCAGCATCCGGATCGTGTCCGCGACATGACCGAGCAATATCATGCCTGGGCCAAACGTTGCGGCGTCATTCCGCGCGAGAAGATTCTGGAATTGATGAAGGCGGAAGGCGGCACCGCCTTCTGGGAAGAAGAGAAGCAGAAATGAGGTGACAGTAGAACACGAACAACGGAGCGCGATACGCATCGCTGAACGCTGAAATGACCAACGGAAATTCAGCCTGTTGCGCGCAGGGCCGTGCCGACGATCCGTCGGCAGCGACGAACTCTGCTGCAGCAACATCCAGGATTGAGCCGGCCAATGGCTATGGCCTGCACCATGCAGCGGGCAACGTCTGGGAATGGTGCGAGGATACTTCTCGCCCCGATACCACCGCATCACTGCCTCGCATGATCCAGTGCAGAACGATCCATCGCCCAATCGCTCATTGCGTGGCGGCTCGTTTCTTTGCCACCAATCCTACTGCAATCGCTATCGCGTCGCGGCGCGCAGTTCCAACACATCAGATAGTTCGTCGAGCAATATCGGATTTCGCGTTATCCGGACCATGCCGGTCTCTACGCCGGGTGCTCTCTGAAGACGGTACAAATAGTACGCGCACACACCTGAATATCCGACCTCATCAATCGAGGTCGGTATTTCGTCTGGTCCTGCAGGGCGCGCAACGACAGCGCGCCCTCCCCGCGCAAGGCGGCTATTCCCAGGACCAGGCGGAGAAGTCGTTCTCGAATTGCGGGACTTCCTTCCACACACCTTTCAGCTTCTTGCTCGAGATGGTGATCCATTGCGGCTGGAACAGAAAGCCGGCGACCGCATCGGTTGCCAGCATGCGCTGCGCGTCGCCGAGCAGTTTGGCGCGCTCTGCCTCGGCCGGCGTCGCCGTGATCTGCTTGTAGAGCGCATTGAAGGCGGCGTTGTTATAGCCGAGATAGTAGTCGGCCTCGGTGATCTTCACGAGATCGAACGGCTCCACATGCGAGACGATGGTGAGATCGAAATTGTGCGGGCCGTTGCCGGCAAAGACCTGTGACAACCACTGCGCCCATTCCACGTTCTCGATCTTGGCAATGATGCCGACCTTGGCAAGCTGGGCGGCGAGGATTTCCCCGCCCTGCCGCGCATAAGGCGGCGGCGGCAGCCGGAGACTCAGCTCCAGCGGCGCTGTGACGCCCGCTTCCGCGAGTAGCTTCTTGGCCTTTTCCGGATCGTAGGGATTGATGCCGGTGGTGTCGACGAAGCCCAGCGATCCCGGCGTATAGAAGCTGCCGATCGGCGCACCGAAACCATCGACGGCGCCCTCGATCATCGCCTTGCGATCGATGGCGGCGAGAATGGCGCGGCGAACCCGCACATCGTCAAGCGGCTTCTTGCGCTGGTTGATGCCAACGATGGTCTTGGCCCTGGAGCCGCCGATCAACACGTTGAAGCGCGGGTCGGCCTTGAACTGCGCCACGCTGCGCGCGACTGCGGCGCGCGGAAATGCATCGACGTCACCCGACAGCAATGCGGCGACCTGCGCGGAGGGATCGCCGATGAAGCGGATGGTCACCTTGGAAAGCTTGATCGCGGCGGCGTTGCGATAGTCAGGCCATTTGTTCAGGGTGATCGACGATCCCTTGGCCCAGGCGCCGAGCGTATAGGGTCCGGTGCCGACCGGCTGCGTTACGTTGGTCGGCGCGCTCTTTGGCTCGACGATCGAGCCGCCTGCCTGACCCAGCAGGAACGGCAGGTTCGGTTCGGAATATTTCACAGCGACGACGACCGTCTCCGCATCGGGCGCGGTGACGGACTCAAACGCCTGGTACAGGCTCTTGTCCTTGTTGGTGCTGGTCGGAATCGCAGCGCGATCGAACGTGAATTTCACCGCAGCGGAATCAAAGGGCTCGCCATTGTGGAATTTGACGCCCTTGCGGAGCTTGAACGTATAGGTCTTCAGGTCGGCTGACGCCTGCCAACTCTCGGCGAGCAAGGGCGATACCGAACCGTCCTCGTTGACCTTGGTCAGCGTCTCATAGAGGTTATAGAGCGTGACCTCGGCAATCGCCGCAGCCGCTGCGTTGGTGGGATCGAGCCCCGGGGGCTCCAGCGTCATGCCCATGACGACGCTGTCCTTCTTGCCCTGCGCCAGGCTCGGCAGCGGCGTCGCCGCAAACGCGGCGGTAAGTGCAAAAACGGCTAGTTTCCCCAACATCTCGCTTACTCCCTGACATATCGCGTGACCAGACTAAGCCAGTCCCGCACAAAAGGCTAACCCTCCTCCGCCGGTACCGGAGGCAATGCCATCACCACCTCGGCGCGATGGCACGCAGCTGATTGCGCCGGGCCCACCTTGCGTAGCGCAGGCGCGATCTCGCGACAATGCTGGTCGGCCAACGTACACCGTGAAGCGTAGGGGCATCCCGTTGCACCCACGGACTGCGACGCGATCGCCTGTACACCCCGACGCCGGCGCACACCGCCGGCCCGGGCGCGCGGAACGGCTTCGAGCAGCGCGCGCGTATAGGGATGGGCGCAGTGCGCGAACAGATCCTCAGGCCGGCCCTGCTCAACAATCCGCCCGAGATACATCACCGCGATCTCGTCGCAGAGATAATCGACGACGGCCAGATCGTGGCTGATCAGAATGTAACTCAACCCGAACTGATCCTGCAGGTCCTGAAGGAGATTAAGGACCTGGGCCTGCACGGACACGTCGAGCGCGCTGACCGGTTCGTCGGCGACGATCAGCTTCGGCTGGGTGATCAGCGCGCGCGCGATCGCGATACGCTGGCGCTGACCGCCGGAAAATTCGTGCGGAAACTTGTCCATGTCGGTGTCGCGCAGCCCGACCTGCCGCAGCACCGCGGCGACGCGCTGACGCAGCGTGGTGCGATCCATTCGCCCGAGCGCCGTCAGCGGCTCGGCGACGATACGCGCAATCGTCTGGCGGGGATCGAGCGATCCATAGGGATCCTGGAACACCATCTGGAAATCCCGCCGGGCACGGCGAAGTTCGTCGGCCGGCAACTGGTTCAGGTCGCGGCCCAGGAGCGACACCGAACCTAACGACGGCCGCTCCAGCGCCATCACGAGCCGTGCGAAGGTCGACTTGCCCGATCCGGATTCGCCGACCACGCCGAGGCTGCGGCCGGCATTACCTGCGCGGTGACGCCGTTGAGCGCATGCACCTGCCCGGCCGGCTTGAACATGCTTTCCCGTGGCAGCGTGTAGCGCTGCGCCAGATCCTTCACCTCGAGCAGCGGCAGTTCGGCAGACGGCAAAACCTGGTCCAGCACGGTCATGAACCCAAAACTCCGGCCGGCTCGGCCATCACAACATCCGTCCTGAGACAGCGCACGCCGTGGCCGGCGCCAACATCCACCTCGACCGGCAGCGCCACGCGGCAACGGTCTTCGACGATCGCGCAGCGGTCGGCGAAAGTACAACCGGAGGGCAGATCGGCAAGCTCGGGCACGGTGCCCGCGATGGTCATTAGCCGCGTACCCTTGCGCGCACCAAGACGCGGGCGGGCGCGAAACAGGCCCTGCGTATAGGGATGGCCCATGCGCCTGAACACGGCATCCGTTGCGCCACTTTCGACGACGGTGCCGCCATACATCACCGCCATGCGCTGGACGCTCTCGGCAATGACGCCGAGATCGTGCGAAATCAGAATCATCGACATGCCGCGCTCGGCGACCAGGTCCGCAATCAGGTCGAGGATCTGCCCCTGGATGGTGACGTCGAGCGCCGTGGTCGGCTCATCGGCGATCAACACGTCGGGCTGGCAGGCCAGTGCCATGGCAATGGTGACGCGCTGGCGCTGGCCGCCGGAGAACTGGTGCGGATAGGCATCGACGCGTTTGCCCGCATCGGGAAGCCCGACACGATCGAGCAAGGCGATGGCTTCCTTGCGCGCCTGTGCGGCGGAACAATTGGTGTGGCGCCGCAGCGGCTCGGCCACCTGGCGCCCGATCGTATGCATCGGATTGAGCGCGGTCATCGGCTCCTGGAAGATCATGCCGATGCGATTGCCGCGCAGCTTGCAGTAATTCGCATCCGACAGGCCGACCAGCTCGCGGCCGTCGAGCCGGATACTGCCGCTGATGACCGCGCTATCGGGCAGCAGGCCCATCAGCGCGAGCGCGGTGACGGATTTGCCGCATCCGGATTCGCCGACGAGGCCCAAAGTTTCGCCGCGCTTCAGCGCAAAGCTGACCCCGCGAACCGCCTGCGCCGGCCCGCGGCTGGTGTTGAGCTGGACGCCGAGATCCCTGACTTCGATCAATGGCGCGTTGGTGGACCCGCTCATGTTCAACGCTCCCGCGCCAACCGGGGATCGAGCAGATCGCGCAACCCGTCGCCGAGCAAATTGAGGCCAAGCACCGCGATTGCGATCGCAGCGCCCGGATAGACCGCGAGCATCGGCGACTGGAACAGCAACGTCTGCGCATCGTTCAGCATGCGCCCCCAGGACGGCTGCGGCGGCTGCGTGCCGAGCCCCAGATAGGACAGCGCCGCCTCGGCCAGGATCGCGAGCGCGAACTGGATCGTCGCCTGCACGATCAGGGCCGAAAGGATGTTCGGCAGTACGTGCTCGATGGTGATGCGGAAACTCCCCTTGCCCGACGCGCGCGCGGCCAGCACGAACTCGCGCGCCCAGATCGCATTGGCCGATCCGCGGGTCACCCGGACCAGCGTTGGAATCTGAAAGATGCCGATGGCGGTGATCGACGTCACCATGCCCGGGCCCGCCACGGCCGCCAACATGATCGCCGAGAGCACCGCGGGAAACGCGAACGTGAAGTCGCTCATCCGCATGATGATCTCTTCGGTCCAGCCCTTGCGCGCGGCGGCGATCAGCCCGAGGCAGACACCAAAAGTGAGACCGATCCCAACCGCGATGACGCCGACCATGATGGTGGAGCGGGCGCCGACCAGCAGCAACGAGACGATATCGCGGCCAAAAACGTCGGTGCCGAGCCAGTGCGCAGCCGACGGTGGCCGCAGCTTGGACGCCACGTCGATCTCATAGGCCGACCACGGCGTCCAAACCAGCGACAACAGAGCGGCGCCAAGCACCAGCAGGCTGAGCGTGCCACCGGCGACAAAGCTGCGGTGCCGCCGCGCGCGACGCCAGAAGCCGTTCGCAAGCAGCGGACGCTCCGGCGCGGCCCGCATTTCGTCCGAAACGCTCAGCGGGGTACTCATAGACTATGCACCTTGATGCGCGGATCGATGAAGGCATAGAGCACATCGACCACGAAATTGACGATCACGACCATCGTCGCGAGCAGCATCACGCAGTTGCGCACCACGATCAGGTCGCGATTGGCGATCGATTGGAAGATCAGCCGGCCGAGACCCGGCAGATAGAACACGTTCTCGATCACGATCGTACCCGCCAGCAGGTTGGCAAACTGAAGGCCCATGACCGTCATGACAGGGATCATCGCATTGCGCAGCACGTGCTGCCACAATACGTCGCGCTTGCTCAAACCTTTGGCGCGCGCGGTGCGCACGAAATCCTCGCGCAGCACCTCGAGCACCGCCGAGCGCGTGACCCGTGCGAGGATCGCCGCCTGCACCACCGATAGCGAGATCGCAGGCAACAGCAGCGACTTGATCCCGGCAATGATGCTTTCGTCCCAGCCCGCAAACCCGCCGGCTGAAAGCCATTGCAGCTTCACCGAGAACAGCAGGATCAGCAGGATGGCGAACCAGAAATTGGGCAACGCCATGCCGAACTGCGTCAGCGACATCACGCCCACATCGCCGAACTTGTTGTGATTGGCCGCCGTATAGATTCCGGCAGTCAGCGCCAACACGACCGTCATCGACATCGACATGATGGCCAACGGCATTGTCAGCGTGAGGCGCTCCGCGATCAATCCGGCGACAGGCGTGCCGTAGACATAGCTGTTCCCGAGATCCCCCGTCAGCAATCCCCGGATCCAATGGACGTAGCGATAGAACAGCGGTTGATCCAGTCCGAGCTTGACCGTCAGCGCCCGGACCGCATCAGGTGAGGCATCCGCACCCATCAACATCTGTGCGGCATTGCCGGGCAAGGCATCCAGAACAAGAAAGATAATCAACGATGCGCCAACCAGCGTCGCCATCAGCGTCAGAAAGCGGCGGAAAATGAAGACGCTCAAGTCCCGATTCCCTCGTTAGCGGCCAAATGTGATCGCAGCCGCATGTCGCCTAGCCTGTCTGGTCCGGCCACCGGCCGAGAAGATCCTGCGAAGCCTCGAACAATGCGCTGACGCGCAGCAATTCGATGTCGCCGCGGAATTTGCCGACGAGTTGAATACCGATGGGAAGACCGTCCGCGTCAAAGCCGCAGGGCAGACTGATCGCCGGATGGCCGGTCATGTTGAACGGCATGGTCCAGGGAAACCAGCTTGGCCGAACGTCGTTCAAGACCCGGCCATCGATTTCGATCGTGCCGAACAGGTCCTGATCGATCGGAAGCGCGGTGCGGGTGATGGTTGGCATCGCCAGAATATCGGCCTTCTGCAACAATGTCTGAATTCGCCGGAACAGGGCCGTACGGTCAAACATCGCCTGCTGATAGTCAACACCGCTGACCTTCGTGGCCAAGGCCAGTTGCTTCTTGAAGGTCTCGCTCAGCACGTCGCCATGCTCGGCCGCAAGCTTCTCGAACCGTGCGCGCCAGGCGGTGTGATTGATGGCGCGCCAGATTGGCTCCACTTCAAAGCCGTCGGCGGACATTTCCTCGACCTCGGCCCCAAGGGATTCCAGCCTGGCAAGCGCACCCTTGAATGCAGCGGCGACATCGGCCGCAACCGGCCGGCCTGATGGCGCGAGGCAGAATGCAATCCTGCGCCCGCGCAGATCGCCGTTTGGAGCCGATCCCTCGACGAAATTCCATTGCGGAAAACCCATCGACCACGGATCAGACGCGTCTTCGCCCGACATCGCCTGCATCATCAACGCGGTGTCCGCGACGGTGCGCGTCATCGGGGTCACGTAGGTCTGGTTGCCGAATGCGTCCTGCACCTGGCTGTGGGGAATAACGCCGTTACTTTGCTTCAACCCGACAACGCCGTTGCAGGCCGCCGGTATCCGCGTCGAGCCGCCGCCATCCGTCGCGATCGCAAGCGGCGCTATGCCGCTAGCCACCGCAACCGCCGCTCCCCCGCTCGAACCCCCGCTTGAGCGCGCGTCGCTCCAGGCATTGCGCGTGCGGCCAAACAGCGGCGAATCCGTGAGGCACTTGGTGCCGAACTCCGGCGTCGTGGTCTTGCCCACGAGGATGGCACCCTCTGCCCGCATTCGCGCCACGGCGACCGCATCATGGTCGGGGATGTTGTCCTTGTAGGGCACCGCGCCGAAGGTGGTTCGTACTCCCGTGGTGTTGACCAGATCCTTCACGGTGTACGGAATGCCGTGAAGAAGGCCCAGCGGCTCTCCGGCCATCACCGCACGCTCCGCCTTCTTCGCCTCGGCCATGGCCTCGTCGCCGCAAAGCGTGATGAAGCAATTCAAGGAGGGCTGCATCCGCTCGGCGCGCGCAAGCACGGCACGCATGATTTCAACCGGCGAAACGTCCTTGCGGACAATCCGGGCGCGGAGTTCGGTCGCAGGCAGGAAGCACAGTTCATCGCTCATCGCGCTAAAGTCCTTAAGGGTCGAACCGACGCAAAGATGACATTCACATTGACTTGAGGTCCAATAGTGCAGATCCGATCCGCAAATGCCGTCGGCGCCGACCACCCAATCCAACGAGGCCCTGAGGCTACGCAATTCTAAAGACTGGTGGTGATCCCGCCATCGACATAGAGCGTATGGCCGTTGACGAAGGACGAAGCCTTGCCCGACAGGAACACGGCGGCGCCGACCAACTCGTCGACGTTGCCCCAGCGCCCGGCCGGAGTCCGCTTTTCGAGCCAGCCCGAGAATTCCGGATTGTCGACCAGCGCCTGATTGAGCGGGGTCTTGAAGTAACCCGGCGCAATCGCGTTGATCTGGAGGCCATATTTGGCCCAATCGGTACACATGCCGCGGGTCAGGTTCTTGATGGCACCCTTGGTCGCCGTGTAAGGCGCAATGCCGGGCCGGGCAAGTTCGCTCTGCACCGATGCGATATTGATCATCTTGCCCTGGCCGCGCGGGATCATGTGACGCGCGACGGCCTGACCGACATAGAACGTGCTCGAAATATTGGTGGCGAGCAATTGCTCCCATTTGTCGACGGGGAAGTCCTCGAGTGGCGCGCGGAACTGCATGCCGGCATTGTTGATCAGGATATCGATGGCGCCGGAATTCTTCTCGATCGCCTCGACACCGTCCTTGGCGGCCTGCGCTTGCGTCACGTCGAAGCCGGCCACCGATACCATGTGCCCGGCTGCCGCCAGTTTTGCCGCGGCCGCGTCGAGCTTGCCGGCGTCGCGGCCGTTGAGGACGATTTCGGCGCCATGTTCGGCAAGACCCTGTGCAAGCGCGAAGCCAATGCCCTGCGACGAACCAGTGATGAGCGCCCTCTTGCCCGTCAGTGCGAAAAGCTCAAATGCCATATGACGATCCCGTGCTGGCTTCGGGGCAAAAGCTCTGCTCCCGAGCGGCCTTGATACCGCTCAACCCGAGTTGCAGGAAGGGGCAGGAACGGGCATTGAAGAATTTCACACGCTTTTCGAGCCAACAAGCCGAGCGAAGTGGTTCTTCAGCCCACCTGGCTTTCCAGCCTGGCGCCGGCGTTGAGCAGCTTGCCGATCTCCGGCTTGCACGCACCGCAATTGGTGCCGGCCTTCAGCCGCTGACCAATGGCTTCGACACTTTGCGCACCTTTGAGGATTTCGGCGGAGATTTGACGTTGACCGACGCCGAAGCAGGAGCAGACGATCGCGCCGATGTCCTCACCTGGTTCCAGCGGTTGCCCCGTGAGCAATGATGTCCGCGCCTTTGGCGAGAGCCTGTCTTCCGCAAACAGGTTTGTCAGCCATGAACGCGACACGAGCTTGTGGTCGGGCGCGATGAAAATGCATCCCTCCAATTTCCCATCGCGAATGCTCGCATAGCGATACCGGCCGATGCTCGGATCGCGATAGGCGATCCACTCGATATCCGCACCTTCGGCGCGTAGCTGCGCGCGTGCCCAGTCGCGCCAGCTCGCCGGCCGTTCATCCATCGCCAGCTCCATGCGCCAGCAATTGCCCGCACGCCCGGAAACCCAGTACCCCGCCTGCGGGCGCTCGATCTCGTGACGGCTGAGGATGAAGGCATGCCATTTCGGCAGATGGGGCTCGGCCTTGAGAGGCGTGTGTTTGGATTCCGGCTGTCCCGATATCGGATCCGTCGCGGGGTTGACCAGCCCGTTGACCAGGCCGTCACCGGCATACTCGCCATTCCAGTGCATGGGCACGAACACGCAGCCGCGCCGCTGTTCATCCGTGACGCTTACGCGCGCCACCATCTGGCCCCATGGACTGGACAGCCGCGCGAGTGCGCCGTCGACGAGATCAGCCTTGCGGGCATCGTCGGGGTGGAATTCCGCGCAAGCTTCGAACGTATGCATCATCAGCCGCGCCGATTTCCCGGTGCGCGTCATGGTGTGCCACTGGTCGCGAATCCGGCCGGTGTTGAGGACCAGAGGATACTCGTGGCTGGTCGCATTCTTGGGAGGCCGCGGCGTAACCGGGATGAAGCGCGCCTTGCGATCGGGGGTGAAAAAACCTCCGGTCTCGAACAGCCGCTGCGTGCCGGCCGGATAATCCCGCGTCACCGGCCATTGGACCGGGGCCAGCGTCTCGTAGGCGCGATCATCGAGCGTGCTCAAAGTGGAGAGATCGAAATCCCGCGTGCCATGGTTCTCGAAGCCGGAGAGACTTGCATGCTCGCGAAAGATCTCGGCCACATTGGTATAGTCGAAGCCCGGGAATGCCATGCGGCGGGCGACATCGCAGATGATACGCCAATCCGGGCGTGCAAAACCTGGTGCCGGCAAGAACGGC
Organism: Bradyrhizobium sp.; assembly: GCA_013695565.1. GTDB lineage: Bacteria > Pseudomonadota > Alphaproteobacteria > Rhizobiales > Xanthobacteraceae > Bradyrhizobium. The sequence continues at coordinate 1,336 of JACDAG010000854.1, read as the reverse complement.
CGTTGCCGGGAGATGCGGCGTTCGGAATTGGTGACCGTGCCGTCCTTCTCGCCCCACGCCGTCGCTGGCAGCAGCACATGGCCGTGACGCGTCGTATCGGTATGCCGCATGCAATCCGACACCACGACGAGGTCGCAGGCATCGAGCGCGGCGCGCGCACGATTGGCATCCGGCAGGCTGACCAGCGGATTCGTGGACATGATCCAGACCGCCTTGATGCGCCCATCCGCCATCGCGTCGAACATTTCGACCGCCTTGAGCCCGGCCTTGTCCGCGATGACAGGCGAGCGCCAGAAGCGCTGGACGAGTTCGCGGTGGCACGGGTTCTCGATCTCCATATGGGCGGCGAGTTGATTGGCGAGCCCGCCGACTTCGCGGCCGCCCATCGCATTGGGCTGGCCGGTGAGCGAGAACGGCCCCATGCCGGGACGCCCGATGCGGCCAGTCAACAGATGGCAATTGATGATCGCATTGACCTTGTCGGCGCCGCTGCTCGACTGATTGATGCCCTGGGAATAGAGCGTGACGACACGCTCGGTTTTGGCAAACCAGTCGAAGAACTGCTCGACCGCACTGCCCGACAGCCCGCAGACCGTTGCGGTGTGGGCAATGGTCTGGCCGGCGACGTGTGCAAGTGCCGCCTCCGCACCGGTGGTGAAGTCGCGCATGAAAGCGCCATCGACCGCCTTCGACTTCGCCAGATGCGCGAGCAATCCGTTGAACAGAACGGAGTCACTGCCCGAACGAACCGGCAGGTGCAAATCGGCGCCCTCGCATGTCGCGGTCCGGCGCGGGTCGATCACGACAATCCGGCACGCCGGATTGCTGGCCTTCGCCGCCAACATGCGCTGGTGCAGGATGGGATGGCACCAGGCCGCATTGGAGCCGACCAGGACCAGCAAGTCCGCCTGCTCCAGATCTTCATAACAGCCGGGAACCGTGTCGCTGCCGAACGCACGTTTGTGGCCCACGACACTGGACGCCATGCACAGCCGCGAATTGGTGTCGATGTTGGCGGTACCGACAAAGCCCTTTGCGAGCTTGTTGACGACGTAATAATCCTCGGTGAGAAGCTGGCCAGAAACGTAGAAGGCCACCGAGTCCGGCCCGTGCTCCCGGATCGTTCTGCTGAATCCTTCGGCTACATGATCGAGCGCGGCATCCCAGGTCGCAGCGCGTCCATTGATCACGGGCCCGAGCAGGCGTCCTTCGAGACCGATGGTTTCAGCCAGTGCCGATCCCTTCGCGCACAGCCGCCCGAAATTGGCTGGATGCAGCGGATCGCCCTGGACCGTGACCGTGCCGGCCGAATTCCTGTCGGCCACGATGCCGCAGC
>JACDAG010000849.1 GCA_013695565.1 Bradyrhizobium sp. | reverse complement strand
CGGCGGCAAAGGCGCTGGCGGTTGAACGGCTGATGCCGGCATAGCAATGCACCACCATCGGCGCGCTGCGGTCCCAGCCGCGCACGAAGTTCAGCACCTTCTCGATATGCGCATCCGATGGCGCGAGAAAGCCATCCATCACCTCGGTGATGTCGTCCATCGACACGCGCAAATGGTTGGCCTCGAGCACCGAGACCGGCCGCATCACCTGATCGACATTGGCCATCACGGTAAGGACATGGCTGGCGCCGGTGGCCTTGACGGTGTCGGGAAGGGCGGCGAGCGAGCAGACGTGAAGCATGGCGATCCGGCGATCCTGTTGGGGAGTGGTCCGGTGCGGTCCTTCCCTGGCGGAGGCCATTATAGGCCCTGGTGGAGAGCGGTCAAAGCGTTCAGCCGGGTGCAACGCCACTGTATTGGAGAGGGCAGGAAAATTCTGGCAAAGCTCGGGTGCGTCATGCCGCGAGATCGTGAGCGCGTGTTTGCGTTGACCCATCCACGTCGTCCCGGCCTTGAGCTCAGATGCGCAATTGCGCATCGGGGGACCCATATCCACAGGGAGAAGTTTTGCGGAAGGTCTCTGCTACCTTGCTTCTATTGAGAGATCACGCGGTATGGGAAGGCCGGGACGACGAGTTGATAGAGTTATGGTCGCAGCCGCTACGACGCCACCGCGCCAAACCTTGCCAGAAACTGCTTCTCCGCCTTGGCTGCGGTCCATGGCGTCAGATATTCGCGCACCGTCGGCTCGGGCAGGCCGGGATCCCGGCCGAACAAACGCTTCGCTTCGGCTTCGGCAAAGCCCGCCAGATGCGTAGCCTCGAGATAGGCGGCGCCGCGGTCGGCGGCTTTGATCGCCTGCGTGATGGTGTCAGCGAGCACCGGCGGCAGGCCGAAACGGATATGGATCGCGGCCAGGAGGCGCTTCTCCACCACCTTGTAGTCGCCGCCGATGACAGCCTTGAACGGCGAGATCATGTCGCCGATGACATATTCCGGCGCGTCGTGCAGCAATGCGGCGAGCCGGAACTTCATGTCGATGCGCAGCATCTGCTGGCGCAACACGGCTTCCACCAGCAGCGTGTGCTGGGCGACGGAGAAGATATGCGCGCCGCTGGTCTGTCCGTTCCAGCGCGCGACGCGCGCCAGCCCATGGGCGATATCGGCGACCTCGATATCGAGCGGCGAGGGGTCGAGCAGATCGAGCCGCCGTCCCGACAGCATCCGCTGCCAGGCCCGGGTCGAGACATCGGAAGATTTTTGGGACGATTTTCGTGTCGTCATTTGACCTTGAGGCGGGGCTTGCGATGTTGACCGCTGCAGGACTCGTGGCAGAAGCACGTGACCAGATGATCGTTGACCATGCCGGTGGCCTGCATGAAGGCGTAGACGATGGTCGGGCCGACGAACTTGAATCCGCGCCCGCCGAGCTCCTTGGATATCTTGATCGACAGCGGCGTCGAGGCCGGCACGCTGGCTGTGGTCTTGAACGCGTTGACCTTCGGCTTGCCATCGACGAAGTCCCAGAGGAATTTCGAGAAGCCCGCGCCTTCCTCCATGATCTTGAGATAGCCCTTGGCGCTGTTGATGGCGCCCTCGATCTTGGAACGATTGCGGACGATGCCGGCATCGTTCATCAGCGCGTGGACCCTCTTCTCATTGTAGCGCGCGATCTTCTCGGGTTGGAAATCGTCAAAGGCGTTTCGGAAATTCTCGCGCTTGCGCAGGATCGTGATCCAGGAAAGGCCGGCCTGAAAACCGTCGAGGATCAGCTTTTCATACAGTGCGCGGTCGTCATACTCAGGCACGCCCCATTCGGTGTCGTGATAGGCCATGTAGAACGGATCTTCGCCCGGCCACGGGCACCGCGTCTTGCCGTCGGCGTGCAGGCGTGCGGATCTACTCATAAAAATGGCTCATGCGACGGTCTGCTTCGGCGGGGTGCGCACATCGTTCGGATCGGTGAGGCGGATCGCAAGCCCGCCCGCGGACAGCGTCAGGCCCGCGTCGAGCGCATCGGCGACGCGATCGGTCCGCAGCAGGGCGATGCCATGACCGCCGGCGGTCGATCCCATGGTGCCGACCGGCTTGTCGCCGGCGACAACGGGGATGCCGGCTTCCGGCGAGAAATCTTCCAGCGTGACCCGGACCGTGCGGGTGCGCGCGGTGCCGCGATGCTGCATCCGCGACACTACCTCTTGGCCGACGTAACAGCCCTTGTCGAAATCGACGCCGTGCAGCCGGTCCATATTGGTCTCATGCGGAAACGCGTCGCTGTACATGAAATCGAGCCCGCCGCGCGGCACGCCATTGGCGATGCGATGCACCTCGTAGGCCGCTTCGTCGACCAGGTCGGCGCCGATCAGGTCGGCGACTTTCTGCTTGAGGTCTTCGGGAACGAGGATGCGCCAGCCCAGCGTTTCGTTGCGCGGGTCGGCGAACGACAGATCAGGCTTCATTGTGGGCGCGCCATCCCATACCGCGAGCGCGCCAAGGCTGTCGGACAGGTTTTCCACCGCGACCTTGGCGCGCAGCTTGTAGAAACCGAGCTTGTCTGCGAGGCCTTTGGCCAGCGGGCGGGGCACGTCGATCAGGAACCCGCCGCCGTGTCCATCAGGGGCCTCGGTGATGAGGAAATCCGCAATGATCTTGCCCTGCGGCGTCAGCAGTGCGCCGAACCGGCCAAGGCCGGGCCGCAGCAGCGTGACGTCGGTCGTGACGAGGTCATTGAGGAAGTCGCGGGCGTCCTCGCCGTTGACCTTGACCACGCCCCGGTCGCTAAGAAACGCTGCTTTCATGCGCTGAAAAGGCCTGTTTTGGAGGTTCTACTTGAACTTCTCTCGGAAGTTCTCGTTCAAGTTCCTGGGGAAACACAGGTTTCTGGGGAAACCGAGGTGCCGGATATCACATGGGAACGTAAGGCGCTAAGGTGCCGTCAACAAGCCCGAGAGGCAGCCTAAAGCGGGCGTCGAGGACCGATGAATCAGCGATTTGATACCATTCTAAAATCCGGCACCGTGGTCAATCAGGACGGCGAGGGTGTCCGCGACATCGGCATCGCCAACGGCCGGATCGCCGCGATCGGCAGCCTGGGGCAGGCAACCGCTGCCGAGACTGTGGACTGCAAGGGGCTGCATATCCTGCCCGGCGTCATCGACACCCAGGTGCATTTCCGCGAGCCGGGCCTGACCCAGAAGGAAGACCTCGAAACCGGATCGCGCAGCGCCGTGATGGGCGGCGTCACGGTGGTGTTCGAAATGCCGAACACCGATCCCTTGACCGTCACCGAGGCGACCTTCAGCGACAAGATCAAGCGCGCCCATCATCGCATGCATTGCGATTTCGCGTTCTTCATCGGCGGCACCCGCGAGAATGTGCAGGATCTGCCGACGCTGGAACGCGCGCCGGGCTGCGCCGGCGTCAAGGTGTTTATCGGCTCCTCCACCGGCGCGCTGCTGGTCGAGGACGACGAAAGCCTGCGGCGGATCTTTGCGGTGATCAAGCGCCGCGCCGCCTTCCACGCTGAGGACGAATACCGCCTCAACGAACGCAAGTCGCTGCGCATCGAGGGCGATCCGCGCTCGCATCCGGTATGGCGCGACGAGACCGCGGCGCTGATGGCGACGCAACGGCTGGTCACTATTGCGCGCGAGAGCGGCAAGCGCATTCACGTGCTGCATATCTCGACCAAGCAGGAGATCGATTATCTGCGGGACCACAAGGATGTCGCATCCTGCGAGGCAACGCCGCATCACCTGACATTGGTGGCGCCCGAATGCTACGAGCGGCTCGGCACCCATGCCCAGATGAATCCGCCGGTGCGCTCGGCCGATCACCGCGACCACATCTGGTACGGCATCGAGCAGGGCATCATCGACGTGCTCGGCTCCGACCACGCGCCGCATACGCTGGAGGAAAAGGCAACAACCTATCCGGCTTCACCCTCCGGCATGACCGGCGTGCAAACGCTGGTGCCGCTGATGCTCGACCACGTCAATGCCGGGCGGCTGTCGCTGGCGCGTTTCGTCGATCTCTCCAGCGCTGGTCCCGCGCGGCTCTACAACATCGCGACCAAGGGCCGCATCGCGGCCGGCTATGATGCCGATTTCACAATCGTCGATCTCAAGCGCTCCGAGACCATCACCAACAAATGGGTGGCTTCGAAGGCGGGGTGGACGCCCTATGACGGCGTCCGCGTCACCGGCTGGCCGGTCGGCACCTTCGTGCGCGGCAAGCGCGTGATGTGGCAGGGCGAACTGATGACGCCATCGACCGGCGAGCCGGTGGGGTTCCTGGAGACGTTGAAGGCGTAGTTGCTGTTGGAGAGGGGCGATGCGCCGCCTCAACCACACTTGTCGTCACCCGCGAAGGCGGGTGATCCAGTACGCCGCGGCCTATCGATTCAATTGCTGACGTCTCTGGAATACTGGATCGTCCGCCTTCGCGGACGATGACAGCGGTAGCGAACAGCGAAAATTACTGCTTCGCCAGCGCCAGCGAAAACTCGCCATTGCGCACGCGCGCGGCAAGGCCTTCGAAGAATTTCGCCACCGCGTCCTCGCCATAGGTCGAGACCAGTTCGGCGAGCGCCGTGAACAGGCTCGCCTGCGCCAGGCAGTCGCCGTCGACGCCATCATGGCGCGCCTCGGCCCAGGCCTCGTTGAGATAACTCAGCGCCGCCTGCTTCTGTTCGTGGTCGGGCAGCGGGTCGCGGGCGATCGAATAGGACGCAGGATGGCTCATGAAACCTGACAGACGTTGCGCGCGTTCCCCGGCGGAGCGCGTCTGATCGCCAAGCTGTAGCATGCGCCGCAGGGCCTGCTAGACCACATCTTTAAGAAAGGTTAACGGCCGTTCCGGCATTTGAATCGCTCGCCGGTTCCAAGAAAAACACTCGGAAAAAATCTTTAGGGAATGCAGCCCAGGATTGCCTGTGGCGTGGCGCAGACGTGCTGCGCGCCGGCTCCGATCAATTCGTCTCTGCTGCCATAGCCGTAGAGCACGCCGATCCCCGTCATGCCGTTATTGCCCGCGCCGACCATGTCGTGGCTGCGGTCGCCGATCATCACGGTCTTGGACGGATCGACCGCCGCGATCTTCAGCGCGTATTGCAGGAGATCGGACTTGTCGACGCGGGTGCCGTCCAGCTCCGAGCCGAACACGTGCTCGAAATGATGCCGCAGCCCGAAATGCTCGACGATGCGTGTCGCGAATACGTGCGGCTTACTGGTGGCGACGAACAGCCGCTGGCCGGACTGGCTCAGCGTCGTCAGCACTTCGCTGATGCCGTCATAGACGGCGTTCTCGTACAGACCGATGTCGGAAAATCGTTCGCGATACAGCGACACCGCGCGGTCGGCATGGTCTTCGGCGCCGAGTAACCTGACAAAACTGGCGCGCAGCGGCGGCCCGATGCACCAGGTCAGTTCGTCCTCGGTCGGGATGGTGGGGTGGTCGAGCTTCCGCAGCGCGTACTGGATCGAGCGGGTGATGCCGGGCTTGGGATCCGTCAGCGTGCCGTCGAGGTCGAAATAGACAGCGTCCATGGGCGTCCCATAGCGTTTTCGAGCGAAGTGGGTACCGGTTCGCGTGAAGAAAACGCGTCAAAAAAAGTTAGAGCCCGGTTCAGAACCGGGCTTCAGTTCGCATAACGTGCGGTCAGGTCGCGCGAGATCTTGGAGCCTTCTTCGATGTAGCGGCGGATCGCGATCGAGGCGGCGGGCGTGCAGGTCCGGTAGGTCTGCTGAAATCCGTTATAGCCGCGGTTGAAGCCGGCGATCATGCGCGCGCGGCGTTCGCCGGAAGGGGTTTCGGCGTCGACCAATGCCTGCATCTCGTTGCGCCATTTCGCGCCTTCATTGTTGCCGCAGATGCCGCGCAAATAGTGCAACGTGCCGAGGATCTCGGCCAGCCGCTGCAGATCGCCATCGAACGGCGCGGCCGCATCCTGGGCCCGCGCGGGGGCCATCAGGCATGCCGAGATCAGGATGAGAAGGGCGAAAAACGGCTTGCGCATTTGGGGGTCCAGAACCCGCCCGATATGCCCCCTCAATGCGCAGGAAGCAAGAGATAGCGTTTTCGAGCGAAGTGGGCACCGGTTCGCGTGAAGAAAACGCGTCAAAACAAAGATCTCGGGCTAAACCAGCTTCCGCGCCGCCGATATGACCTCCAGAAGGCCGCCGGTAACCTTGAGATCGCCGAGCGCGTCGGGGTCGAACCATCCGAAATCATCATGCTCGTCGTTGAGGACCGGCTCGCGGGCGGTCCAGCGTGCCGCGAACGACATGATCAGGTAATGGCCGCCGCTGCCGCCGGTTCCCGGCAGCACCTCGCGCCAGCCAGCCAGCTCCAGAATCTCGATGCGCAGCCCGGTCTCCTCGTCGACCTCGCGATGCAGCGCCGTATGCAGCGATTCGCCGAATTCGACCCGGCCGCCGGGGAATGAATAAAAGCCCTTGCCCGGCGAGCGCGAACGGCGGACCAGCAGCACCTTGCCGTCGCGAAAGATCGCGCCGCTGACGGCGAGTTGGGGGCGGGTCGGTGGGACGGCGGAATCCAAGGCGTGATCCGTGGAAGTGATTTCCGGACCCGATCATGCCCGATCGATGCGACAAGGTCTAACGCCCTGCCGACAGGTCGGGCCTTAGTTCGCCATGATGGTTTCGACGTCGGCCTCGGAGGCGCCGTTGATGATGCCGCCGGCGAGCATCACCAGCGGCTTGACCCAGCCCGTGGCCTGCTCGGCGAGCGTGGCGCGGGTCTTGTCCTGGCGGGCTTCGCGCATGGCGGTGCCGACCGCGGTCAGGATCGAGGTCATGGTGTCGGCGATCTTGTCGAACTCGGCGCGAATCCTGGGGTCGGCCAATTCGTAGGCCTCGATCGCGAGATCGCGGGCTTTGAAATTGGAAGCCCAGAAATGTTCGGCATAGGACAGCGGGGTCCAGGTCAGAAAATCCTCGGCGCATTCCGGCATGTCCGGAATCATTTCGAGCAGCATGATGGCTTCGTTGAAATGATTCAGATAGTCGGTGGCAAGGCCGGTGCGGGGATTGATGTTGGCGGCGCGCAGCACCGCGGCGCGGGCCTCATCGATGTGGCCCGTCGGCGGCGGTATCGGGCGATCGGATCGCGCTTGTGTGGCGGCCGTTGAGCTCATCGTTTCCACTGTTAACATCTGGGGTTAAAACAGATTAAACGGGACACCCATTTGGGTTAGTAAATGTGCGGACGTTTTGTAATTACTTCGCCTCCGGCGGCACTTAGGCAGATTTTCGGCTACGTCGAGCAGCCCAATTTCCCGCCGCGGTACAATATTGCGCCGACCCAGCCGATCCCGGTGGTGATGCTGGAGAATGGCGGGCGGCACTTCCGGCTGATGCGCTGGGGGCTGGTCCCGGCCTGGGTCAAGGACCCGCGCAAGTTCACGCTGCTGATCAATGCACGCTCCGAGACGGTGCGGGAGAAGCCCGCCTTCAAGAATGCCATCAAGCGGCGGCGCTGCCTGATCCCGGCCGACGGCTATTACGAATGGCAGGATTCGAGCGGCCGCAAGCGGCCGTTCTTCATCCACCGCCGCGATGGACAGCCGGTTGGCTTTGCCGCGCTGGCCGAAACCTGGATGGGCCCGAATGGCGAAGAGATGGACAGCGTCGCAATCGTCACCGCGCCGGCCAGCCGCGATCTGGCGGCACTGCATCACCGCGTGCCGGTGACGATTGCGCCCGACGAATTCGAGCGCTGGCTCGATGGCCGGGCCTTTGACGCCGACGATGTCATGGCCTTGCTGACCGGTCCTGCCGAAGGCGAGTTCGCCTGGCACGAGATTTCGACGCGCGTCAATCGCGTCGCCAGCGACGACGCGCAATTGCTGTTGCCGATATCAGACGAAGAACGCGAAGCTGAAGCGCCGAAGCCGAAGAAAACCGCGCGCAAGGCAACGTCCTCGGCGCCGGAGGACGAAGGGCAGGGGAGTTTGTTTTAGTTTCATAGGGTGGGCAAAGGCGCACTTGCGCCGTGCCCACCATCCATCCTGACCACCGCTGTGAGTGGTGGGCACGCTTCCGCTTTGCCCACCCTACGGTCCCTACCGGAAAATATTCAACGCCGCGTATTGCAGCAGCATGATGGTCTTGGCATCGACGATGCGGCCGTCGGCGATCATCGCGAGCGCGGAAGCGATCGGCAGTTCCAGCAC
>JACDAG010000835.1 GCA_013695565.1 Bradyrhizobium sp. | reverse complement strand
AACCAAGGCTGACCAAAACCAAGGCTGCCTAGCCAGCCGCGAGTTGCCTGAATTTCTCCGACGGTTTCGGGTGCCACCAGCGACCGCCAATGACGACGCCTTCGGACACGATCTTGCGGTCGCCGATCAGATGCTCGCCGACGACGTCGACATAGTCAAACTGGCCTTGCGCGATCGAGATCAAAGTGGCGTCTCCGGCGCTTCCCGGCTTGAGGCTGCCGAGTTCGGGACGCCGCAGCGCCATCGCCGCATTGACCGTCGAAGCCGCGACCACGTCAGGAAGCGGCATGCCCATGCACAGGAACTTGGACATCGTCGTCACCTGATCGAAGGCTGGGCCATCGATGCACAGCAGATGGACATCCGAGGAGATGGTGTCTGGATAGAAGCCGTTGGCAAGCATCGCCCGCGCGGTCCTGAAGGCAAACGAGCCCTTGCCGTGGCCGATGTCGAATAACACGCCGCGTTCGCGCGCTTCCAGCACCGCCCGCTTCACCGTGCCCTGGGCCGTGGCCGGCGTATTGGGGAACGGCCGGAAGGCGTGGGTGAGGACGTCGCCCGGACGCAGGCGGGCGAGCACCTCCTCGTAGCTCGGAGGCGGATGGTCGATATGCGCCATCAGGGGCATCCCGACTTGTTCGGCGACCTCGAGCGCGATATCGAGCGGCACGATCCCCGAGGTGCCGGATGAGTGCAGACCTACCCGCACCTTGATGCCGACGATGAGGTCGCGATTTTGATCGGCGACCGTGGCCGCATCGATCGGATTCATCAGCCGAAGCTCCTCGCTCTCGCCGACCATGATCCGGTGCGAGAAGCCGAAAATGCCGGCATGCGATACGTGCAGATAAGCGAGAATGCGGACCTGGCTCGGCTCGATCACATGCTTGCGGAAGCCCGCGAAATTGCCCGGTCCGGCGCTGCCGGTATCGACCGCCGTGGTGACGCCAGAGGTGCGGCAGAACTCCTCGGCGTCGATGCCGAGCGAGGTGCCGCCCCAATAAACATGCGTGTGCAGATCGATCAGGCCCGGCGTGACGATGTAGCCCGAGACGTCGCGCACATCGGTTCCGGGATCGACCTTGAGTTCGCGTCCGACCATGGCCACCTTGCCCCCGGCAAACGCGACATCCGTCACCGCATCCAGTTTTTGCGACGGATCGATCACCCGACCGCCGCGCAGGATCAAATCGAAAGGCATTCTGATCTCCAGATATTATCGTGAAGGAAGCTATCAGGTCTCAGCGCCCACGACACCGTCGATCAGGTTGAGGCCGAGCAGGAATTCCGAGCTGAGATGGGAGCGCACCAGAGGCTCCAAGACAATGCCGCGCGCCAGCAACGCCGCCTCTTCGCGACGTGCCGCAACCGCCGCGTCGATCGAGACCGCAGCTAGCCTGAACACCGTTCCCGGCCGCGCCTGGGCCAACCGGCCAAGATCGGGACCGATGATGGTGGCAATCTTCGGATAGCCGCCGGTGGACTGGCGATCAGCCATCAGCACGATGGGGCGGCCGTCTCCCGGCACCTGGATCGCGCCCATGGCGATCCCATCGGAAACGATGTTGTAGCCGCGCGCGTGTGTCAGCCGGGGTCCGTCGAGGAAGTACGCCATGCGATCGCTGCGCGCCGAGACGGCCCACGGCCCGGCCAGAAATGCCGCGATCTGATCATCGGCGAAGTAGTCATGTTGCGGACCGAGGACCACACGAATGATGTCGACGCGGCGGTTGAGCCACGGCGCCACGATCGTGCTGATCGACGGCTGTGATACTGCTGACACTTCGAAACCGAGACGGTCGCCGGCGATGATCGCGCGGCCATTCACGCCGCCGAAGCCGGTGCGGGTGTGGGTGGCGTGAGAACCGAGCACCTTGGGCATGACAAGGCGACCCGCCACTGCCAGATAGCACCAGGAACCGGCACTCCCGGCGCGAATCTTCAGGACGGCCCCCTCTTCCAGGTTGAGAACCACCGCCGGTGGCAGCGGCCGGCCGTCGAGGCTGAGCGCAAATTCGCCGCCGGCGATGGCGATCGTGAGCGATCCCAATTCGGCGGTCAGTTCGAGACCGCCCACGGACACTTCGATCGCTGTCGCGCCAGCGGGATTGCCGACCGCAAGGTTGGCTGTCGCATGCGCCAGCGGATCCATCGGACCAGCGGCAGTGACACCAAAGCGCAGATAGCCATGTCGGCCGGCATCCTGCAGCGTCGCACCCGGCCCGGCCGCCAGCACCCGAACGAACGCTTCCGAAGCGGCAGCCATCATGCGGAACGCTTGCGGGCAACGATTTCGCCGCTCGCGGCCCGTTGCGTCAGATTCCGAAACGTCGCGAGATCGATCGGATCGAACTGCACAAGATCGCCGGCCTGGATCAGAAACGCATCGTTGCGCTCAGCGGCGTAAAGGCGCTCGGGCGTGAGGCCGATGACATACCAGCCGGTCGGCATCACAAAGGGTACAACGGTGCCAAGGCCGCCGCCAATCGACACCGCGCCGGCCGGATGCGGCGACCTCGGCGTCGCACGGCGTGAAATCTTGAGCGGCTCCGGCACACCGCCGAGATAGATCTGACCCGGCGTGAAGCCGCACATGTACACGCGATACGTCGCCTTCGTATGCAACGCGACGGCTTCATCCCGCGTGAGCCCAAGGATATTTGCCGCCTCGTCGAGATCCTCGGCCAATGCCGGATCGTAGCAACAGGGCAACGACCAAACGGTGCCCTCGCCCCGCCATTCGGCAAGTCCGATCAACATACCCCCCACGGTGGCGACCAGCGTGTCCCTGCTGACCTGCAGCGGATCATAATGGATCATCAGCGAGCGGTAGGTGGGAACGAACTCGCACGTTCCGGACGGCGGATCGGCACGCAAGGCCGCGTCGAGGGCGAGCACCCTGTCATTAATAGCGGGATCAACGGTATCGCCGAATTCGACGACGAGGGCTGCTTCCCCTGCGTCGAGAAAGCGCGGTTCAATCTGCAGCGTCATGCGGCCATCGGCTTGAACGGTTTCAGTGTGACACCGGCCTGCTCGAATCGCGCGCGCACAAGGCTGGCCGTCGCAACCGCGTGTTCGGAATCGCCATGGACGCAAATCGAACGGATCGGCGTCGGCAGATGCTTGCCGCTTGCGGTAATCACCGCGCCCGCCTGCACCATCGCGAGCACGCGCGCGGCAGCTTCTTCCGCGCCCTCGATCATCGCTCCGGGTTGGCCGCGCGGGATCAATTGCCCGGTTTCGGTGTAGCCGCGATCGGCATAGATCTCCTGATGGATTTCGAGCCCTGCGGCCTCACCGGCCGCGACCAGTTCCGTGACGGCGATCGCCAGCAAGGCCAGATCGGGGTCGACCGCGCGCACCGCCCGCGCCACCGCATCGGCGACGTCGCGTTCTTCGCAAGCGATATTGCCGAGCGCGCCGTGGGTTTTCACATAGGTGATGCGATGGCCCGCGTAAGCCGCAAGCGCCATCGCCGCGCCGACCTGATAGGCGACCAGCCGCTCGATCTCCCCGTTCGAGAACGGAAGACGCCGCCTGCCGAAGCCCCACAGATCCGGAAAACCCGGATGGGCGCCGACCGCGACGCCGCGTTTGCGCGCAATGGCAAAGGTCCGCGCCATCACCTCGGGATCGCCGGCATGAAATCCGCAGGCCACATTGGCTGACGTGACGATGGCAAGCATGGCGTCATCATCGCCGCAGCGATAAGTCCCAAACCCTTCGCCAAGATCGGAATTGAGATCGACTGACGGCATGGTGGTCTCCTGGGCGCTCGTGATGTCCGCAATGAAGAGCACCATCGCTGCGAAACACGAAACCGTAAAGTCGGGACGTATCGACCGATGCCGATACCTCCCCTGCAATGCTGCCGTGGCAAGAAAACCGGCACCGCTGCACCGCGGCGCACCACATCGAAAAGGTTAACAGCCGGACGGCCTTGGAATCACCGTTGTATTCCGCCAAAATTTGCTTATATTGCTCTCTCAGCTGCAACCGCTGCTGAATATAACGTTGGTGTGACCAGGCCCGTCTACTCAGGCGGGCCGTCGCCGTTTCAGGGTTCGTAGCGATGACTCGTTCCAATCGGGTTGACCATATTCGCATTACGTCGCACCCGGCTCCGGGTGCCAAACTCAACTTCCCAATCGCCTGGGGGGCTGCCAGCGCGCGCGAGCGCGGACCGGTGATCGGCACGGTGTCGCGCCCGCAGGACCGCAATGTCATCGGCACCCATGGCGGCTCCTATTCGGTGTATCGCGCACTCGCGGTCTCATCCGGCGCGCTCGATCCGATCCGGCGCCCGGATCTCACCAACACCCATCCCGCCGAAACCATCGGGCCGTTTCCGCAATGGACCGATCCGCAGCGGATCGTCTCGCTGGATCCGTGGGGACATCTCGCCGCGGAAAATTTCGCCGGCGAAATCGCCGAAGGCATCGACATCCGCCCGAGCATTGCCATCACCCGCGCCCGTCTCGATCTGCCCGAGCTGCAGGCGGCGATCGAAGCCGGACGGCTCAAGCACGACGGCGAGTTCGTGCACAAGAACGGCAGCGTCTCCGTGGTCAAGATCGCGATCGACCCGGTGTGGTATCTGCCGGGCCTGGCGGAGCGTTTCGCAACCACCGAAAACAATTTGCGCCGGCAATTGTTCGAGCAGACCGCCGGCATGTTTCCCGAGCTGGTGACACGGCCCGATCTGCAGGTGTTCCTGCCGCCGATCGGCGGCACCACCGCCTATCTGTTCGGTGACGTCAGCAAACTGCCGGATCACACCACCAAGATAACCTGTCGCGTACATGATGAATGCAATGGATCCGACGTGTTCGGCTCGGATATCTGCACCTGCCGGCCGTATTTGATTCACGGCATCGAGGAATGCGCGCGGGCCGGACAAACCGGCGGGCTTGGCATTATCATCTACAATCGCAAGGAAGGCCGCGCGCTCGGCGAAGTCACGAAATTCCTGGTCTACAACGCGCGCAAGCGTCAGGAAGGCGGAGATGCCGCGGCCCAGTATTTCGAGCGCACCGAATGCGTCGCCGGCGTGCAGGACGCCCGCTTCCAGCAATTGATGCCGGACGTGGTGCATTGGCTCGGCTTGAAGCGGATCGATCGTTTCGTATCCATGAGCGACATGAAGCACGATGCGCTGACCGGCCAGGGCGTCGAAATCGTCGAGCGCGTGCCGATCCCCGACGACATGATCCCGGCCGACGCCCACGTCGAAATGGCGGCGAAGAAGGCCGCCGGTTACTACACGCTCGAACCGGAGCAAGATCCAAGCAATCCGGTCGGCCGTTCGCTCGAAAAATATTGAGGACGGCGGTGTCCCCTGCAAATTCGGAGACGTCGGCTGCGTTGTCATTGCTGAACGCCAGCGCGGTTCGTGACCGCGCGCATCGCATGCTGGCGATCGGCCTTGACGACCAGCTGCCGAATTTCCGTATTCACCTCGATCGCATGGACGGCGTCATCGACCTGGTGTTGGAGACCACGCGCAAGGCCTACCCCTCCTTCGACATTCCCTTTCATTCGCGCTGGCGGCACTTCGTCACCCATGGAGACAACCGCTGGACTGATATCGCCGGCTCGACCAAATGGGCCGGTCGCGCGGCCCGCGCTCGCACTGAATTCGACCTGGCGATCGTCAGCGTCTTCCTCGATGCCGGCGCCGGTCCGGCGTGGCGCTACCGCGATCCAAAGACCGGATCGGCGATCGGCCGCTCGGAAGGATTGGGCTTGGCCAGCCTCGCCATGTTCGCCGGCGGCGCATTCTCTGAGGATCCGCTTGAACCGTTG
>JACDAG010000807.1 GCA_013695565.1 Bradyrhizobium sp. | reverse complement strand
CATCTACGACGGCCACCGCTCGCATCAACCTGCTGAACGTCTCGGCTAAGGAATAGTCTGGCCGCCGTTCAGGATATCCGAGCTAAGGCCTGCCGTTTCGATTTTGGCTCGCGTCGGCATCGGAGCGCTTCCGTGGGCCAAGTCGCCTAGCGGAGGCCCGGCTGCGTCTGAAGGGCCAACCTAGCCGCCAATCAGGTTACGAACCGGCAGTTTTCTTGCCCGCCAAATCTTTCTCCCAGCCGAATACCGATCTGCCGCCCAGCGCGGGAGAGGCCGCGCGCTCAACAGCCACGAAGGACTCTAGCGATGGACCCTCGGCGAGGCTCTCAAGCCGGCGTGCCTGGTTGTCGAGGCGTTTCAGGGCCTGGATCTCCTCATCTCGCCCGAGCTTGGCTTTCTGCACGGCCGACTTCATCACGCGGATGGTTTCATCGTAGACCTTGAGAGGAACCGGGTAGGGGTGGCGATCCTTCCCGCCATGGGCCAGCGAGAAGCGAGCGGGATCCCGGAAGCGGTAGGGAGCTCCGTGCACCACCTCGGCCACCATAGCGAGGGACCGGACCGTGCGCGCCCCGACGCCAGGCGTCAGGAGAAGGTCGGGGAAATCTACGGGGCCACGCTCGGCTACCGCGGCGAGCGTGCCGTGGAGCCGCCGCGTAAAGACGTCACTGGAGCGGACGTTGTGGTGTGCCGGCATGACGAGATGCGGGAGCAAGGCTTGTGTCGGACACTCTCCCGATAGGGCGGAGAGCTCGGAGACGATACGGTCTGGACCCAAGCCGGTCAGCAACTCTAGCTGGGCGGCGCGAGAGGTTTCGGCGCGCTTGTCCGTGAGGTTCACGATCTCGCCCTGCACAGGACCGTCGATTGCACTATGCGGTTCGTCGACGAAGCTCTTCAGATCCTCCGAATGCCAATGGTAGCGCCGCGCCTGCTTGTTCTCGCCGTTTATGCCTTGCTGCACGACCGTCCATTTGCCGTCGTCGGTTACAAAGAATCCGTGCAGGTAGAGATCGAAGCCGTCCTGGACGGCGGCGCTGTCGACTTTGGCGACCAGGCGGCTTGCGCGGGTGAGCTTGGCACCGTCGAAACCAACGCGTTCGCCAAGCAGGTGCAATTCGTCCGGCGTCTTTCGCGAATGCTGGCCTCGGCCGCCGCAGACGTGGATGCCGAGTTCATCCGAGAGCGGTTGCAGCCCGCGCTTCAGGGCGCCGATCACGCTGGTTGTGATGCCGGACGAGTGCCAGTCCATGCCCATGACGGCACCGAACGACTGGAACCAAAATGGATGAGATAGCCTTTGAAGAAATTCGTCTCGGCCGTAATGGTGGACAATCGCCTGCGTAATGATGGCGCCGAGCGAAGACATGCGACTAGCCAACCAAGGCGGCACGCGTCCACCGTGCAAAGGAAGAATTGCGGTGCCAGAGCGTCTCGCCATCGAATCGCAACGTCCAAGTTTGCCCGAACCGTATCAGACCGACGCCCCAAGGTCAGGTTCGTCGATCATCGTGCGAAATGTAATGGAATACCTCGGAGCCTCCACGGGGGGAATGCTGTGTTCCCATATCTGGCGCGAGGGACCCGACATCATGTAGAGCGAGCGAGGTTCAGCATCGAGTGTGAAGCGCTCCCATGACTTGCCGGCGGGTCTGCGGAACCGGAATTTGCAGGCGGAGCCGAGAGACAGACCAAATACCCTGTCGAAATGGGGCTTGTCACGGTGCCAGCCGATGCCGACGCCGACGTCGTATTCGGTGCAAAGAACCTGCCGAATTTTTGTCGAGGGGCCGCCGAATGTTTCGACTTTCTCGACCGTCTCGGCCAGCCAGCCTGGCATGGGTTCGGCCCGCTGCAACAGACGCAAGTCGTAGTCATAGCGGAAGCCGAACGAGACGACCCGCCGCTTACCCTCGAATTGGCCAAACTGAAAGGGCTGGAGCGGGAGGGTCCGGATCTCCGAAATGATTTTCTGTTCGACAGCCGGCGAAACGAACTCGGCTGCGTAGCGCAGCCCGTCAGGCTCCCCGGGCAGGCTTTCAAACAGGGTCAGTTGCGCGGACACGCGGCCTCCATGAAGGGCGGATGCGTAATATAATTTGCGGGGCGGCCCACCGAAAGTGCCCCTCATAGGCTTCCATGAAGAGTGTGCTCGAGTATGCGGATCCAGCAGACATGTCAGGAGACGGGGGTAAGTCCGGATGTTGCAGGGGCGTTTAGTACCTCTCCCTCGGGTCCAAAGATCGAACCATGACACGGACAGTCCCAGCAATTCTCAAAACTGTTCCAGTGCAAATGGCAACCGAGGTGCGTACAGGCCGCGGAATGCCGGTGAACATCTCCCTTGGCATCGCTGTAGGCGGCAATCTTCTTTAGGCCGTCGCGAATGATCGCCCCCTGGCCGGGCTCCAATTTATCGATGGAACTGATTTCGCCCGGCGCTACATACTCTGCGAGATTCTTGAGCGCCGTGCTGTTTTCCATCACCCAATTCTTGGCAGCTTTGAGTGGCTTGCGGTCGGGTGCGTATAGCTCCGCCCATTTGCTTTCGCCGCCCGTAACGAGCGTCGCATTCAGCATTGCACCCATGACGCCATGTGTCAGGCCCTGTCCGGAATCTCCGGTCGCGACATAAATGTACTTCGATCCGGGGTTTTTGCCGATGAAGCCGGCATAGTCGATCGTATCGAGTACCTGTCCCGACCAACGATGGGTGACATCCTTCAGCATCGGCATTTTGCCGCGCGCCCATTGCTCCAGGCTCTGAAAACGTTTGTCACCGTCGTCGGCTTCGCCGCTCTTATGATCCTCACCGCCAACCAAGACAAAATCCTTGCCATCTTCGCCGGGCTGAAGGCGCACATAATGATAAGGCTCTTCCGTGTCCCAGTAGAGCGCGTCCGGCAGCGCCCCCCGATCGATGGCGAAGGCCACGACATATGTGCGATAGGGCGACATTTTGGAATGCAACGCAATGCGGTCGACGATCGATGAGTTGGTGGCGACAATGGCGTGGCCCGCGCGAATTTTGCCCCGCGCGGTTTTGACGGTCACCGCTCCATCTTCCTCGAGGACCTCTTCGACCGGCGTATTGGCAAAGAAGCGTACCTTGCGTTTCGCACAGGCTTCGGCCACCCCCGCCAGATACTTGAGCGGATGAAAGGTCGCCTGCCTGGGATAGCGCAGCACGTGGCGGCTGTCGCATCCGGTCAGAGGTACGCCGACCAAACGCTCGACCGACGCGCCTACTGCCCTTACAGCATCGAGTTCCTCGTCGATCACGTCTGATGGCATGTCGTCGCCCTGAAAGAGGTAGCCGTCGAGACGCCGGAAGTCGCAATCGATCCCTTCGCTCTTCTGAATCTCTTCGATGCGATCAACCGCAGCGGCCTGACTTTCATAGAAGAGCTTCGACAGCTTTTCCCCCTTGATCTTCTGCATCTCACTCATCAGATCATCGCACAAAGGCGCCAGGTGCGCCGAGGTGCGTGCCGTCATACCGCCCGCTATCGGGCCGCGATCAATAACGATAACCGACCGCCCACGCTGGCTGAGTTCATAAGCCGTGGACAGGCCGGCAATGCCGCTGCCAATGACGGCCACGTCGCACCGTTCATCCCCTTGCAGCGAAATGGCCCCCGGGGCCACGGCAATCGACATCCAAAGAGATTTGCTGGTCATTGGTAGTCCTCAATTCAATATTCAATGCATTGAAAACGACCCGGCGCGTCACCGGTTCCCAATCCACGTAATTCACGCTGGGATGAGAGAGGGATCTCATGACCAGGCATCACAAGGCGATAGCGCTAACGCGCTAACGCGTAGTGTAGACGGCAACCCTGCGGTCTCCCTTTCATTTTGGCAACCGACGCTTAGCCCGGTCCCGAACTGCTGGCGTATTGCGCTTTTCACCAAAACATTCACCGCCCCTCGCCACTCTATCAGCGCACAGGAACATTCCATCCGGACGACCTTTATAATTTCGTGGATGCAGGACGCTTCGATTGGACGGGACATGTGGTGGACGGTGGTAAAAGAGGCCGCGACCAACTGGTCAAACCACAAGGATGCAAGGCAAGGAGCCGCCCTGGCCTACTATTCCGTGTTTTCGCTTGGTCCGATCATCGTAATCGCCATCGCGGTAGCTGGCTTGCTCTTCGGCCACGATGCCGTCACCGCACAGGTCATGTCGTCGATAAGCGAGATGCTTGGAGATACCGGAGCGAAGGCCGTCGAGGCGATGCTGGCCGGAGCCAGCCGCCCTGCCGCGGGCATTCTTGCTACTATCCTAGGTGCTGGAGCGCTTCTTTTTGCCGCCATAGGGGTCGTCGTGCAATTGAAGGACGCGCTCAACGTGGTCTGGGAAGTGGATGATTCCAAGAAATCCGGCCTTTGGCATTTTTCCCGCAATTACGTGCTGTCCTTTGCCGCGGTGCTGGCTCTCGGCTTTTTGCTGCTTGTTTCGCTGTTGGTGAGCGCGGGCCTAGCCGCGGCCGGCAAATACGCCGCCACCCATGTGCCGGAAGCCGTGCTGCACGTTGCCAATATGCTGATTTCGTTCGTGGTCGTGATGGCGCTGTTCGCCATGATGTTCAAGTGGTTGCCGGACATTTCCGTGGGCTGGCGGGATGTCTGGCTGGGTGCGTTCCTCACTGCCTTGTTTTTCGAAATCGGTAAGGCGGCGATTGGCTTCTACAAGCA
>JACDAG010000799.1 GCA_013695565.1 Bradyrhizobium sp. | reverse complement strand
GCGCCGGCGGCGGCGGATTGGGCCTGCTCTATGTTGCCGACATTGTCGTGGCGGCCGACGATGCACGATTTGCGCTGGGCTATGGGGCGCTCGGCCTGACAGCTGATGGCGGCAATACCTGGTTTCTGCCGCGCATGGTCGGGATGCGACGCGCGCAGGAACTTTTTCTGCTCAACCGCCGCCTCACCGCGCAGGAGGCGCTTGCGTTCGGATTGGTCTCACGCCTCGCACCGGACGATGCCGTGGAGAGCGAGGCCGCCGCCCTCGCCGCCAAACTGGCCGCCGGTCCGACGCGCGCCTTCGGCGCCGTCCGCCGCATGCTGAGACAATCATTCGAAACCGGCCTGTCGGATCAACTCACGGCCGAAAAGGATTCGATCGTCGCGGCCAGCAGCACAGATGACGCGCAAGAGGGAATCACCGCCTTCGTCGCCAAGCGCCGGCCGCAATTCCGTGGCGGGTGATCGGACGACACAGGACAGTTGCTAGTACGCCAGCGACGCCTTTGGCCGGCCGACCCCGCAATAGTGAAACCCGTTCCGTGTCACCTCTTCGGGCGAATAGATATTGCGGAGATCCACAATGACCGGGCAAACCATGATGGAGGCCAGCTCCTTGAGGTCCAGCGCGCGAAACTGCTCCCACTCCGTGACGATCACCACCGCATGGCTGCCCCGGGCGCAATCATAGGCATCGACGCAAAAGGTGACGTTTTCAAACACCTTCCGCGCCTGCTCCATCCCGACGGGATCGAATACGCGAACATCCGCGCCCATGTCCTGCAGCGCCGTTATCAAGGGGATCGAAGGCGCGTCGCGCATGTCATCGGTATTGGGCTTGAACGTCACGCCCAGAACAGCGATGGATTTCCCCCGCAGATTTCCACCAAACGCGTTCGCCACCTTGCGCGCCATCGCCCGCTTGCGCAGATCGTTCACTGCAATAACCGTCTCCACGATACGTAACGGCGACTCATTGTCCTGGCCGGTCTTGATCAGCGCCATCGCATCCTTTGGAAAGCACGAGCCGCCGAAGCCCGGGCCGGCGTGCAGAAACTTCTGGCCGATGCGGTTGTCCAATCCGATTCCCCGGGCTACCTCCTGCACATTGGCGCCGACCTTTTCCGCGAGATCCGCAATCTCGTTGATAAAGGCGATCTTGGTGGCAAGGAAGGAATTGGCCGCATATTTCGTTAGCTCCGCGGTGCGGCGATCGGTGAACAGTATGGGCGGCCCATTGAGATGCAGCGGCCGGTAGATCTCGGCCATCACACGCCTGGCGCGCGCATCGTCCGTTCCAATCACGATCCTGTCCGGATGCTTGAAGTCCCGGATCGCGGCGCCCTCGCGCAGAAACTCCGGATTTGAGACGACGGCGACGGTAGCAGCCGGGTTCTCGTCACGAATAATTCGCTCGACTTCATCCCCGGTACCGACGGGAACCGTGGACTTGGTCACGACCACCGCAGTTTCCGGAACCGCCCGTGCGATCTCGCGGGCCGCCGCATGGACGTAAGTGAGGTCGGCATGTCCGTCGCCGCGGCGCGACGGCGTCCCCACGGCGATGAAGACGACATCGGCGCGGCTTACGGCCGACTTCAGGTCGCTGACGAACGCAAGGCGGCCCTGCGCCACGTTTCCGGCAACCAGTTCAGCAAGCCCGGGCTCGTGAATCGGCATTTCGCCGCGGTTCAGCGCCGCGATCTTGTTCTCGTCGTTGTCGACGCACACCACGTGATGCCCGAAATCAGAAAAGCACGCCCCCGACACCAGCCCGACATAGCCGGCGCCAATCATTGCAATACGCATCGATGATCCCATCTGAAAGATATTCCGCCGCTGCGGCGCAGCGTCGGTTCTGTCGCAAGGCCAATGGATCCAAGCTAGCTACTCAGGATCGATTCGCCGTCCATGTGTTGCGGAAAGAAGAAGAAATTGTTGACGTAACTCTGTCCGCTCTTGCGGCCGCCGTCCGGCTGCAGCGCATTGGCGTCCTGAAGCCGTTCCGGGCTGAACTGGTCGACCGCGACCACCTCGTCATCCCTGAGAAAGAACCCGCGATAGGCCTTGTCCCGGAAGAACTCGAACACCGATCGGGTTGCGTCGGCCCGATGACGGTCCTCGGCCTCGACCAGAAACACCGGCTGGCAGCGCTCCAGCAGTTCGACCGCGCCGTTAAGAACGTTCAACTCGTGCCCTTCGACGTCGATTTTCACGAAGGCTACATCCTGGCGGACGACCGCATCCAGCCGCGCGATTGGCACATGCGTCGTCACCACGGCTTCCGTCGCCATGTTCAGCCGCGGCTCAAGGGATGCCAGACCGTAAACCAACCCGTCGTCGCCCTGTGGAATGAACAAATCGGCATCACCATTATGATCCGACAGCGCGATTTCATGAATGCTGACATTCCGGGCTGACGTACGCCGCAACAAACGTGCCATATGATGTGACGGTTCGAACGCATGAACCTGTCTGGACAACCGCGCCAACTGACGTGTGTACAGGCCACAATTGGCCCCGACATCGACGGTCACCGCATCCTCGGGCACAATTTTGCGAAGATATGACAGCTCCCGCTCGGCCGATTTCGGGCGATGCATGAAATGCCATTGCAGCCAGAGCGATGGAAAGGCGTCCTTCAACAGTTCCTTGGCCTGTTGCCGTGTATTCATGCCGGTCCCCTTGTCTCGTGCTTGAAGGTTCGATACGCCCGACGCGCGCAGCAAGTCCGTCGCGTCAACCCCGGTGATAAATGTTCTGCACGCGAACGACGTCGTCGCCACCCACGCGCCCGATCGCATTTCGACCAGCTAGAAGCCGCTGCCCGACAGGAATTCCTTGCGGATTGTGCGCGCGATAATCATGACATCCATCCGTAACGACCAACTCTCGATGTAGACGAGGTCATAATCGATCCGCGAGATCGCGCGATTGGGTTCGACGGTACTGCCCCTGCAGCCACTCACCTGCGCAAGCCCGGTGATGCCAGGTCGTGCCGTATGCCGCTGGAAATAATAGGGAACGAGGTGTTCATAAGGCAGTTCCGCGGCGAGCATCCCCGGGACGTGCGGCCGCGGACCAACCAGCGACATATCCCCCTTGATGACATTGAAGAGCTGCGGAATCTCATCGAGGCTGGTCTTGCGCAGTAGTCTGCCGATACGCGTGACGCGGGCATCGCCCTGCACCGTCTGTTTGACACCGCTGTTGTCGCCGGCATCGGTGCGCATCGAACGGAATTTGTAGATCTTGAAGGCACGGTTCCGGTATCCGTACCGATATTGGTGGAACAGCACCGGCCCTGACGACGTGACCTTGATGCCGATGGCGATCGCGATCAGCAATGGCGCAAGGAACAACACCGCCGCACTCGCGACAACAACATCGAACAAGCGCTTTCCGATCGACGCCGATGGCTCCTTACGCACCGTGCGGCGTCGGCGTCCACCCTTGTATGCGCTGTACGAGCCGGGTCCAGCATAAGCGAGCGGTCGCATGGATATGGAAGGTCGCTCCTTCCAGAGCGGCCTGACGTTG
>JACDAG010000798.1 GCA_013695565.1 Bradyrhizobium sp. | reverse complement strand
CCGGCGCCATCATCAGCACGCGGCGGTGCACGACGCCGAATCGCGGCAGGTAGCCATCATGCGACGTGGTCAGGAGGTCGCCGTTCTCCACCGCCTCGCGATAGCTCTCCACATTGACCGGGCCGCTGACGACAGGCGCGCCATTCAACAGCCGCTTCATCGCCGATATCTCGACGAACTGGCACGACGACGTCTCGTGATAGGTCAGCGTCGAATGTGCCGCGGTGCTGCGCGCAAACGCTCGCCAGTTGTCGCGGCCGGTCGAGGGCATCCCGCAATTGATCACGATCCGGCTCGGCCCGGAGGACAGTTCGAACGCGAGGCAGCCGGCATGCGCGTCCTGGCTGATGCTCGGCGGCGGCGGCGGCCCGGTGTCCATGATGATGGTTGTGGTGCCGGCATCGAGGCGCTGAAAGCCGGTATGCGGCATGTGCGCCATCGGCACACCATGGGTGTCGTCATAGGCCAGCAGCGTCGCCACCAGGTCGGACGGCGCGTTGCTCATGCCGTTGAACAGCGCAAAGGTGCCGTCGCCATGGCGAAAGAAGCGCAGCATCGGCATCATGCGGTCGATCGCGTTGAGCAGCGCCGGCGGCGGCGCGATGTTTCTCGCCGCAAAGGTCTGGCGCAGCGGCAGCATGTCGCTGAGCAGTTCGACCAGCGCGCCGGGATTGCGCGAGATGTGGCCGCCGTCGGGCAGGATCTGCCGCTGCAATTCGTCGGACAGCCGTCGCGTCGCCGCGCGGATATGTTTCGCCTGATTGGCGAGACACAGCGAGGCGTAGCACAGCGCAATCAGCACCTGCACCCGCGGCACGCCGTCGCCAATGTCGAGCATCGTGTAACGCAGATAGCGGATCTCGCGGGTCAGTCCGCGCAGATATTTGCGATAGAATTTGCCGTCGGTATCGCCGAGCACCAGCGGCGCCTGCGACAGCAGCGAGATGACGCGGCGCGCCAAAACATCGGCGCGTCGCTCCAGCGGCCGCTTGCGCCCGGGATTCGAAATCCAGTCGTCGACCAGCGAACGGGCATTGGCCCGGGTCAGCGCGGTATCGGCGGCGCGCAGATGGCGCAGCCAGCCGAAGCCGAGCAGCGCCACTTCCCAATCTTCCGAGGGCGGCTCGAGATCGAAGATCGAGCGGCCATGGCAGGTCACGATCTTGCCGGCGAACACGAAGCGGCCGGCATAGATTTCGGCGGCGCGGGTGGCGTCCGCGGTGCGCAGATCGTGCGGCGCGATGATCAGCCGGTCGGCGCGGCCCGGCCACAGCCGCGACAGCCCCACGGTACTGCCGCTCGCACGCGCCATCACGCTCCGCGCAAAGCGGCTCGCGATCAGCGTCGTAATGCGTCTGCGTTGAGCGACCGACACGCCTTACCTTGATGGGAGGAGATTCTGGCGAATCCTTTTAATCCGGAAACGCGCCCAAGACACCATCTTGAAACCGCGCGAATCACCCGAAGGCCGTGAAATTCCGGTGTAAAATCAGGATTTAACCAGCCGCGCGGCGTAAAACCCGTCCAGCCCGCCGAGCCGCGGGTCCTCATGGGGCAGATGGCAGGGCAGGGTACGCAGATCGCCATCCGCGGTGACGATCTCGGCCAGGCCGGCAACCTCGCCGGCGTCCACCGGCGCGCGGCGCATGCCTGATTCGGTCGCCAGCAGCGCCGCCACGGCCTGCTCGCCTTCTTCCGGCTCCAGCGAACAGGTGCAATAGACCAGCGTCCCGCCCGGCTTGAGCAGCGCGACCGCCTTTTTCAGCAAGCGGATCTGCAGCGCCGACAGGGCTGCGATATCGGTTTCCTGCCGCAGCCAGGCCACATCGGGATGGCGCCGGATGGTGCCGGTCGAGGTGCAGGGCGCGTCGACCAGCACGCCGTCGAAGGTGCCGTCGCCGCCGGGCCATTCGGCGCCATCGGCGACGACGTCATTGGCCTGGAGCGACAACCGCGAAAGATTGTCGCGCAGCCGCGACATCCGAGGTGCCGAACGATCGACCGCGGTGACGCGTGCGCCGGCTTGCGCCAACTGCGCGGTTTTGCCGCCGGGCGCGGCGCAGAGATCGACGATCGCCTTGTCCTTGATGTCGCCGAACAACCGCACCGGCAAGGCGGCGGCGGCGTCCTGCACCCACCACTCCCCCTCGGTGAAGCCGGGCAGCATCGTCACCGAGCCCTGCAGCAGGGTGCGCACGGTTCCGGTGGCCAGGGTTTCGCCGTGCAGGCGGGTCGCCCATTGCGGCGCGTCCGATTTCACGGTTATGTCGAGCGACGGTTCATGGCCGATCGCGATCGCCATCTCGCGGGCGGTGGCCTCGCCATAGGCGGCGGCCCAGCGCGCCGACAGCCATAAGGGAATGTCGAGCGTCTGCGCCTTGACCTCGTCGATCAGCGGCTGGCCTTCGCGCGCGCAGCGCCGCAGCACGGCGTTGACGAGCCCGGCATATTTCGCGGCGCGCCGGTCCGATTGCACCAGCCGCACCGACAGGTCGACCGCGGCATGATCGGGAACGTCCATCCAGAGAATTTGGGCTGCCCCGATCAGCAGCGCGCTTTGGGCGCGCGGCGCGTCGGTCGGAATGCCGCGATCGAGCAGCCGCGACAGCACATGGCCGAGCGTGCCGAGCCGCCGCAGGATGGTCGCCACCAGCCGTCGCATCAAGGCGCGGTCGCGATCGGGCAGCGTCTTCAGGCCGAGATGAGCCCCGGCGC
>JACDAG010000797.1 GCA_013695565.1 Bradyrhizobium sp. | reverse complement strand
GATCCGTAGCCCGGATGAGCGAAGCGACATCCGGGGCTGGACCCCCGGATATCGCAAGTGCTCATCCGGGCTACGAATCAAATTCAAGGGAGAGAAGTCGATGGAACGGCTCAAGGGCAAGACGGCGATGGTGGTGGGCGCGGGTTCGATCGGGCCGGGTTGGGGCAATGGCAAGGCGACGGCGGTGACGTTTGCGCGCGAGGGCGCGCAGGTGTTCTGCGTCGATCGCAATGCGGCTGCGGCCGAGGAGACCGTGAAGATCATCACCGGCGAGGGCGGCAAGGCGGCAGCCTTCACCGCCGATGTTTCACGCGCCGCCGAGGTCGAGGCGATGGTGGCGGCCTGCCTGAAAACCTTTGGCCGCATCGACGTGCTCGACAACAATGTCGGCATCGCCGAAATGGGCAGCGTGGTCGAGACGACGGAATCCGAATGGGACCGCGTGTTCGCGGTCAACCTCAAGAGCGCCTTCCTCGCCATGAAGCACGTCATTCCGGTCATGCAGGAGCAGGGCGGCGGCTCGATCATCAACATCTCGTCGATCGCCTCGATCCGCCACGTCGGCATTTCCTATGTCAGCTATGGCGCGTCGAAGGCGGCGATGAACCAGATGACGCGCACTACCGCGGTGCAGTTTGCGCCCAATCATATCAGGGTGAACTGCATTCTGCCGGGCCTGATGAAAACGCCGATGGTCGAGCACTCCGCAGGGCTTGCGGCGAGTTATGCCAAGGGCGACGTCGAGGCGATGTGGCGAGCGCGGGATTCTCAAGTGCCGATGGGACACATGGGCGACGCCTGGGATGTCGCCAATGCGGCGCTGTTTCTGGCTTCCGACGAATCCCGCTACGTCACAGGCCTCGAACTGGTGGTCGATGGCGGGCTGACGGTGAGGTCGGCGTAATCGGCTATTGCGCCATCGCCAATATGCCGCCGGCGAAGGAATGCCAGAACGAGGAGACGCTGATCGGCCAGTTCAGCAGCTTCACGGCAATCAGCGCGACGCCGCCATAGACGTACACCGGATGGGGCCGGCCACGCGTGCGCCGGTCGTGCACGATGGCGACCACGAGCAGGAGATAGGCGACGAAGGCCGGCGGGATAGTGACCGGCACCGGCGGCGGGCCTAGCGGTCCGGGAGGTGCCAGGAAGGTGAGAAACCAGCGCGCCACGGCGGCGTCCAGCAGCGAAATACCGGCCAGCAGCATCAGCCGCTTGTGGATTTCCGGCCGGCGGATATTCGCAATCGCCAGCGCGAACACCACCGCGAAGAACAGAATGCCGCTGAGCGGGACGATCGCGAACGCGATGCCTTCATTGGTGAGCCCGGCCGCGGCCGATCGCTTCATCGCGTTGACCGCGACCAAAAAGCCGAAGATCGTCATCGCGGTCGCCAGCGACACGCCGATCATTCCGATCGCGCGATGCCGCGTGATCTTGCCGGACGCGGCGAGCCAGGTCTGGAACGTGAAGTAGAGCGACCAGGCAAAGAACAACAGGCCGTGAAAATGGACGACGGGCGAGGCCGACAACGATCGCGATATCATCGGCATCCAATAGGTCGGGGCGAAGCCGAGAAACGCGACGGCCGTGCAGGCCAGCGCCATGTAGAAGTAAAAATAGCCGGTTTGGGAATACGCGATGGCGCGCGGCGGAGTGGTATCGGTCAAAGTGGTCATGGTCTTTGAGTCTATGAAATTGGCGAAAGGTTCAATAAAAAATCTTTAACAGATGCAAATGCTTGGTAGCTCGGCGCTGCTTTCCGCGCGTCTTGTTTTAGCCAAAATCTGGTCTCGAACGGTGGACGAAATTCGCGCTGGTTGTTGTCGGAAGCGAATTTCGCTTGCTAAGATCGTCCATCGTGCAGAGCGTTCCGAATCCGTTGATGCGAGGCTGTCCCATCATCCGCACTATTGTCGTTGCTTCCCTGCTGTGGACGGCGTTCGCACGCGCTGCTTTGGCAACCGGCGCCGAGCCGGGCAAGGTTTTGCAGGTCGATCCCGCGCCCTGCATTGCCGCTGCGGCGGCGAATGACGACGACAAGACCATCAGCGTTTGCGGCGCGCTGATCGACAATGAAAAGACGGTCAGGGCCGACCGCATCAAGGCGCTGATCGCGCGCGGCGCGGCCTACGACCGCAAGGACATGACCGATCGCGCCATTGCCGATTATGACGGCGTGCTGCGGCTCGATCCGGCGCTGGCCGATATCTTCAACGCGCGCGGCGAGCTCTGGCGCAGGAAGGGCGACCGGCCCAAGGCGCTGGCCGATTTCGGCATCGCGATCAAGCTCAACCCGGAGCATCGGACCGCGCGCGGCAATTACAAATCGCTGGCGCTGGAACTCGAGCGCTTGGGCGCATTGAAGGCGGTCGCGGGCAAGCCGAGCTTCAACTGCGCCGCCGCGCGGCGGCCGGTGGAGAAGGCGATCTGCGCCGATCCCGGCCTTGCCCAGCTCGACCGCAATATCAACGACGTTTTCCTGCGGGTGATCGCCAGCGCGGAATCCGACAGCCACCGCGCGGCTTTGGCGCTGACCCGGCAGCAGCGCAATTTCGTCGACAAGCGCAACAGCTCGTTCGGCAAGCGTGGCTATGATCTGCGCGAGGCGATGGAAGAGCGGCTGGAGAAGCTTAATACCATCGCCCGGCAGTAGGGTTTTACCAGACAGACGAGCCGTTCCGGCTTGATCTGGCGCCGCTTCCCGTGACAATGGCTTGAAAGAACAAGCCAGTTATCGCCCACACCGTCATGGCCGGGCTTGTCCCGGCCATCCACGACTTGCTTCTCTGACAGGGAGAAAGACGTGGATGCCCGGGAGTGCAGACAAGTGTACGTAGTCTGCACAAAGCAGACTACTATGCCCGGGCATGACGGGAGGTTGGACGCCGGGAGCGCGCCATGAACATCCAAAGCCGGTATCACGAGATCCACGCCCGCTCGCTCCGCGACCCCGAAGGCTTCTGGGCCGAGGCGGCGCGCGAGATCGACTGGATCGAAACGCCGAAGAAGATCTTCGATCCGTCGATGGGAGCTTACGGCCGCTGGTTCGTCGATGGCGTCGTCAACACCTGCTACAACGCGCTCGACCGCCATGTCGCAGGTGGGCGCGCCGATCAGGTGGCGCTGATCCACGATTCACCGCTGACCAATACCGTCTCCAAATTCACCTATGGCGAGATGCTGAAGGAGGTGCAGGCGCTCGCGGCGGTCATGCGGGACTTCGGCGTCACCAAAGGCGATCGCGTCATCCTCTATATGCCGATGGTGGCCGAGGCCGTTTTCGCGATGCTGGCCTGTGCGCGGATCGGGGCAGTGCATTCGGTGGTGTTCGGCGGCTTCGC
The DNA here is from genome assembly GCA_013695565.1 of Bradyrhizobium sp. GTDB lineage: Bacteria > Pseudomonadota > Alphaproteobacteria > Rhizobiales > Xanthobacteraceae > Bradyrhizobium. The sequence goes on along the minus strand of JACDAG010000797.1, from coordinate 1,463 downwards.
GGCCAAGGAGCTCGCGACCCGGATCGAGGACGCCAAGCCGAAACTGATCTTCTCGGCCAGCTGTGGCATCGAGCCCGGCCGCATCGTGCAATACAAGCCGCTGCTCGACGAGGCGATACGGCTGTCGAGCATCAAGCCGCAAACCTGCGTGATCCTGCAGCGGCCGCAACAGGCTTGCGATCTCACGGAAGGACGCGACCATGACTGGGCGCAATTGCGCCGCGCCGCGCTCGATGCCGGCAAGGTAGCTGCTTGCGTGCCGGTCAAGGCGACCGATCCGCTCTATATCCTCTACACCTCGGGCACGACCGGGATTCCCAAGGGTGTGGTGCGCGACAATGGCGGGCATCTGGTGGCGCTGAAATGGTCGATGTTCAATCTCTACGGCGTCAAGCCCGGTGAGGTCTGGTGGTGCGGCTCCGACATCGGCTGGGTGGTCGGCCACAGCTACATCATCTACGGACCGCTGATCCATGGCGCGACCTCGATCATGTACGAAGGCAAGCCGGTCGGCACGCCCGACGCCGGCGCGTTCTGGCGCGTGATCTCCGAGCACCAGGCGGTCGCCTTCTTCACCGCGCCGACCGCGTTCCGCGCCATCAAGAAGGAAGATCCGGCCGGCACCTTCATCCGGAAATACGATCTGTCGAAATTCCGCACGCTGTTTCTGGCCGGCGAGCGCGCCGATCCGCCGACGGTGGAATGGGCCGAGGCGCAGCTGAAGGTGCCTGTGATCGATCACTGGTGGTAGACCGAAACCGGCTGGTGCATCGCCGGCAACCCGGTGGGGGTAGGCATGCTGCCGGTCAAGCACGGTTCGCCGACGGTGCCGATGCCGGGCTACCAGGTCGACGTGGTCGACGAGGACGCGCGGCCGGTCCCCGCGGGCACCATGGGCTCGATCGTCATCAAACTGCCGATGCCGCCGGCCTGCCTGCCGACGCTATGGGAACAGGAGACGCGGTTCAGGGAAGCCTATCTCACGGAGTTTCCCGGCTACTACAAAACCTCCGACGCCGGCTACAAGGATGCCGACGGCTATGTGTTCGTGATGGGCCGCACCGACGACATCATCAACGTCGCCGGCCACCGGCTTTCCACCGGCGGCATGGAGGAAATCCTCGCCTCGCATCCCGACGTCGCCGAATGCGCCGTGCTCGGCATCAACGACGCGATCAAGGGCGAGGTGCCCTGCGGTTTTCTGGTGCTGAAGGCCGGCGTCTCGAAGGATCCGACCGAGGTCGAGAAGGAAGTTGTGGCGCTGGTGCGCGACAAGCTCGGCCCGGTCGCCGCCTTCAAGCTCGCGATCACGGTCGGCCGCCTGCCGAAAACCCGCTCCGGAAAGATCCTGCGCGGCACCATCAAGAAGATCGCCGACGGCCAGCCCTGGACCATGCCGGCCACGATCGAGGACCCCAAGGTGCTTGACGAGATCGGCGAGGCGCTGAAGGGCAGGGTGTGAT
>JACDAG010000787.1 GCA_013695565.1 Bradyrhizobium sp. | reverse complement strand
TTCACACGACCTGTCGAAATCCATGGAGTCAATCCGATGCGCCTGCCAGCGATCCTGGTTGCAGCCATTCTGACGACCACCTCTGCCAACGCCGCCGAACTGACCGGGACGCTGCAGAAGATCAAGGAGACCAACAGGGTCGTCCTCGGCATTCAGGAAGCCTCTGTACCGTTCAGCTACCTGGACGGAGATCAGAAGGTGATCGGATATGCCGTCGATATCTGCCTGAGGATCGTGGAGGCGGTGAAGCAGGAACTCAAGCTTTCCAGCCTGAACGTCGAGACCAGTCCCGTGACGTCGTCCAACCGCATTCCGCTCATGATGAACGGCACGGTGGATCTGGTCTGCTCGTCCACCACCAACAATGCGGAGCGGCAGCGCCAGGTGTCGTTCACGAATTCGCATTTTCTGTCGGCTACCCGCTTCGCCTCGCGGAAGGCCGATAACATCACTACGATCGACGGGCTGAAGGGAAAGCCCGTTGTTGCGATTTCGGGCTCGACCAACATGGTGCAGCTCACCCAGGCCAATACCGCACGAAATCTCGGTGTCACAACGCTGGCCGCCAAGGACCAGGCGGAGGCGTTCCTGATGCTGGAGACCGGCCGCGCCGCCGCCTACGTCCTCGACGACGTGCAACTCGCCGTCGCAATCGCGCGATCGAAGGACCCCTCGGCCTACATCATCAGCGAGGAGGCGCTTTCGAAGGCCGAACCCTATGGGATCATGTTGCGCAGGGATGATGCCCCTTTCAAGACCGTGGTGGATCGCGCGACCGCCAGCCTCTACCGCAGCCCCGAGATCGAGGTAATCTACAAGAAGTGGTTCGAATCGCCGGTGCCGCCGAGCGGTCTCAATTTTCGCACGCCGATGACCAAGGTATTGCGCGGCGCATTGGCAAATCCGTCAGATAGCGCGGACCCGGCGAGTTACGAGCGGTGAGCGGAATGGCCGCAGGCGGCCACGACTTGCTCGTGGAACCATGCTGGATCGAGCAAAGATCGCTGACAAAATACGGATTGCGGGCTGATTGAACTGGCGATCCCGGCATGACTCGAACATGCGACCTACGGTTTAGGAAACCGTCGCTCTATCCGGCTGAGCTACGGGACCGCGAACCCGCTGGAGGCGCGGGCTTGGCGATTCCATACCAGAGCCGAAGCCTGATCGCCAGCCTGCGATTGCGCCGTGATTTACGACGCAATCGCGGAGTTTCCTGACGATATCGCGCCCGGCGCCTAGACCGTCGATATCCCGTCGATCGGGCTGATATCGCCAACGAATCTCAGCAAGTCCGCCATGGTGAATTCGCCCGGCGTCCTGGAGGGCAGCGTCGGCTTCCAGTTCTTGCCCTTCAGCCACAGATACGACTGATGGTCGCCGTGCACGAGACCGACGAAGACTTCCGCAATGATGGTGGCGCCGACCGGTCCGAGCTTTTCGCCGCCGCCGCGTTGCTCGGCTTCCTTCAGGATGTAGTACCAGAGCGGCGTGTGCTCGTGCAGGCCATGCTTCTTGGCCACCGCGCCGTCGGTACCCTTGGCGATCTCGGCCGGGGTCAGCGGATTCTTGATCCGCATCGCCTTGGCGACATCCTGTCCGGACGGCAATCCCAGCAGCACGCCGCGCTTCAGGTTGCGGAACGGCAGGCTGCCGCCGCCGCCCGGCAGCGTATGTAATTGCGGCACCACGAACGGATCGAGCTTGCGCGAGGGATTGAGCCTGACGTCAGCGGGATTGGCGGCCAGCACTTCGTGGTAGCGCCGCCAGTCGATGATCCAGTTGCTGGAAAGCAGTGGAATCGGCAGCGGAGGCACGACAGGATTCGGCGCGAGATCGCCGACAATGCCGCCAGACAGGCCGGTGAATTTGAACAGCAGGTCGAGCGAGGCCGGGATTATTCCGCCGGGACGGGGCGTGAAGATGCGATTGTGGCTATAGACCTCGCGCACCATGCTGTGGCCGAGGCGGTAGGCGGCCGCGGAAAATTCCACGGGCATGTAGGGTATCTTCTTGAAGCGGTAGAAGCGGCGGCCCTGTTCGAGGATTTTCGCGACGATGCCCTTTTCGGTGAGACGCTCGACGAAATCGTGCAGCACCATCCATTGATAGTGCCAGGTCACGATCTGGCGCGCTTTGGCGAATACCTCGCCGACCGGCGTGCCTTCAGCCGCCAGCTGATCGCACACCTTGTTGTGGAATTTCAGCATCGCCAGATGGGTCTGCGCGACCACGAGGTTTTCGTCGTTGCGATGGTCGCCGATCAGCGCAAAACCCTCGGGACTGCGCGGCAGGTCATTGCGAGGGGTGACGGTTACATTGCCGGCCGGCACGCTGATGGTCTTGCCAATCAAGAACTTCGGACCGGGACCCTTGCCATCCAGGTCGCCGGGATTGCGCGCGTAAAGCTGCCGGCTGCCATCCGGGCCGAGGCCATAGACATTGTCGAGGTCGAGCGCCGGCGTGCGGAAATTCTCAACTGCGTTGGGATCGGCTTCCTTTTCGCCGAACGACGTCAGATCCAGCGTGATGTCGTGGTCGACGAACTGCCCGAGATAGGTGAACCCGGCGGGAATCTTGGTGTTATTCCCGGCGGTATCGCCGGGGTTCGGGTCTTTCATCGCATCGGCGAGTTCTTGCAGCGGACCGTCATCGACAACCAGCGGCTCGAGGGTCGGAAACATCCGACCGAACATGCCGGGATCGTCGTGCCCGGAAAGCGTATCAAGAAATTGTCGGGTCGGATGGCGGCCAGCTTTGCCATGGCCGGGCTGGACATTCACTTCTGTACCCATCGCGTTCTCCAATCAGGAAATGCTGTAAGGAGAGGGGCGCTAGTGGGTCGTCTCGCTTATCTAAAATCCGAACGAAAGTTGCAGCATCGCCCCTCTGGGTGAGTGACGACGCTTATAAACCCATAGATTGCGGCGGATTGTTGCGTGGTTCACACTTCGCCACGAAGTTTGCTGCGTCATTAGCGCTCAGGCGATCTCGAACTGCTTGCTGATTTCGACGTCGGTGTAGAAGCAGATGCCGCCGTCGAGATCGCGCACCAGCCACTCGCCCAAATAGACGATCTGAGCGCCGCTGCGCCGCTCGTGTCGCAATTCGAGTTGTCCGTCATCGCTGCGTTGAAGCGAGCAACTGGACTGGACCCAGCTCGGCCATTCATACAGCGGCTGACCGGTGAATTGCCATGCGATCAGTGCCGTATTGGTGGGCCGGGGCTTCAACGTGAGTGTGCTGTTCACATCCATCTCCGCAAAAGTGATTTTAGAGGCGTGACGTTCCGCGTTCTGACAACGCCCGGGAACCAAAAAGGTTGGGCGAGGTTCCGGAACTGTCGCCGTGAGTCGGCCCTTTGCCTATGCTTCTTTGGGATAGGCCGGGATCATACGGGTTGGCGCCGCGACAGCCATGGCCGGCTACCGCCCGTTCGTGTCCGCAATGAGCTGCGATCCTACGCCTTGATGTTGTTCTCGCGCACGACCTGGCCCCAAGTGCTGACCTGCTTGGCGAAGAACGTGCCGAAATCCTTGGCGTCGGCCAGCAGCAGCGACATCTGCTGGGTCTCGCGCAGCTGCGCCGCGATCGCGGGCTCGCTCAGGATTTCGCGGACCGGCTTCGCCAGGCCGTCGATGATATCCGGCGGCGTGCCCTTGGG
>JACDAG010000759.1 GCA_013695565.1 Bradyrhizobium sp. | reverse complement strand
CTGACGCTGTTTCCAATTGGCACCAAGATGCGGGCCAATCTGTTCGCCTATCGCGAGGCCGACGATCCCTGGCTGCGCGAGATGCGGCAGAAGCCGGTCGAGACCATGAATGCCGTGCTGCCGCGGCTGCGCCGGATCACCGGCGAATATTCCGTGTCCGGGGACGTCAAGATCAGGCCGGCGGATCTCTATGTCTCTACCGGCTATCGCCAGCCCGGCATCGTGCTGGTCGGCGACGCCTTTGCGACCACCTGCCCCGTCTCGGGCACCGGCACCGACAAGGTGCTCACCGACGTCACCCAGCTCTGCAACGTGCATATTCCCGCATGGCTCGCGACCGAGGGCATGGGCGAGGCCAAGATCGCGTCGTACTACGCGGACCCGGTCAAGCAGGCCTGCGACGCCTGGTCGACGGCGAAGGCGTTCAGCTTCCGCAAGGTGACACTGGACCGCGGCGTCTACTGGCGCGTTCAACGCATGGCGCGCTTCCTGGCATGGTTTGGCGAAGGCAATTTGCGACGGCTGCGCAAGGCGATCAGCGCGGAATCAAAGCCTTCCGCTCATTCCTCCTCGTCATCATCCTCATCGTCGTCGTCTTCATTGTCATCGTCGGCCTGACCGGCCGCGTTGTGCGGCTTGTGGCCCTGGTCGTCCCAGAGCTTGCGGTAGGCGCCGTTGGCGGCGAGCAACTCGGTGTGCGAGCCGCGTTCGATCGCCTTGCCGTTTGAAATCACGATGATCTCGTCCATTTCGACCACCGACGTCAGCCGGTGCGTCGACCAGATCATGGTGCGCCCCTCCGCCACCTTCATCAGCGTACGATTGATCGCGGCTTCGGTGGTCTGGTCGAGCGCGGACGTCGCTTCGTCGAGCAGCAGGACGGACGGATTGCGGATGATCGCGCGCGCGATCGCGATGCGCTGGCGCTGGCCGCCCGACAGCGTGTCGCCGCGTTCGCCGACCGACGTGTCGTATTTTTGCGGCAGGCTCATGATGTATTGGTGGATCTCGGCCTTCTTCGCGGCCTCCACGACCTCCTCGTCGGTGGCGCCTTCCTTGCCGAGCCGGATATTTTCGCGGATCGACATGTTGAACAGCATGTTCTCCTGGAACACGACGGCCATGCTCCGGCGCAAAGATTCGAGCGTGACGCGGCGGACGTCGACGCCGTCGATGGCCAGTCTCCCCTCATCGGGCTGGTAGAGACGCAGGATAAGATTGAGCAGCGTGCTCTTGCCGGAGCCGCTGGGGCCGACGATGGCGATGCGCTTGCCGGCATTGAGCTTGAGGCTGAGATTGTCGAGCACCGGCGTCTCGGCGCCCTCATACTGGAAGGTGACGCGATCGAAGGTGATGTCGTTGGTGATGCGCGGCAGATCGGGCGCGCCGGCACGGTCGGCCCCGCGGGTCGGCTCATCCAGCAATTCCTGGACGTGACGCACCGCCGCAGCCGCCTGGATCGACACCGGAATGAAGTGCATGAGATGGGCGATGTTGTAGGACACCTCCCAGAACGCGCTCTCGAAAGTCACGAAGGTCCCGACAGTGATCTGGCCCTTGGTGGCGAGATAAGCGCCGATCGCGAGCACCACGAGGTGCAGCAACAGCACCGAGATCGTGACGGTGCGCTCCACCATGGTCGACAGGAATACCGCGGACGCGGTCTTGATGCGCACATCCTGGTTGCGCAGGGTGAACCAGCCGAGCGTACGACGCTGCAGGCTGAAAGCCTTCACCACCGCCTGGGCCGCAACGTTTTCCTGCACCACGCCGAGCACCGCCGATTCGTGCAGCTTCTGCTCGTAATTCGCCTGCACCGCCTTCGGCGTCAGGATCCGCGGCCCGATCAGCGTGATCGGAAACACCAACAGCGCCACGGCGGCAAGTTGCCAGTTCAGGAACATCATCAGGATGATGCCGGCGATCAGTTCCAAAAACGGCAACGCCGCGCTGTTGGCAAAGGTCTTGACCGAGCCTTCGAAGGCGGAAAGGTCGATCGAAAAGCGCGAGAGAATTTCACCGCGCTTGGTGCGCGCAAAATACGACGCCGGCAGATTTTGGACGTGCTCGAACAGGTTGCTCCGGACGTCGGCAATGATGCCGGCGGCCATCCGCGCATCCCAGCGCTCATACCAGACCGCGACGATCGAGGTGATGATGCCGGCGACCGCGAGCACGCCGAGGATGGTGTACAGCGCCTGGAAATCCTCTTCGCCGAGCGCGTCGTCGATCAGAAACTTCAGGCTCAGCGGCATGATGACGTTGAACGCCGTCTCGACCAGGACGCCGATGGTGACGAACGCCAGTGGCTTCCGGTAACTGCCGAGATACGGCCTGACGAAGCCGTAGACCGTCGCCATCGCGCCGGCGGCTTCCTTGGCGGTGAAGACGACGAGATCCTCGTCATCATCGTCGTCGAGCACTGGCCCGCCTGCTTCGGCAGGCTTGTCTGCCGCCTTGCCGTCGGCAACGGGGGGCACGGCGGCAGCCTCGAGCGCGAGCTTCTTCGCAAGTTCAGGATCATCCGCCGGTGCGGGATTCTGATCATCCGAAGAAGGAGGCTTGGGCGCCATGAAACCAACCGATGCTGCACGGCCGGCATGACCGCAAATCGAAACACGGTAGCGATGAACGCTACCGCGGCGATCCTATGCGATCAGAATGAATTCGGCAAAACAATTGGCAAACAATTGAAGCGAGCCGGCGGTCGCCGGTCAGTCCTCGGATTCCACCTTGTCAAAGAACGAATAACGCAGACTGTCAGCGTCGGCGTACCACTGCCCTGGCCCCTTGTTGGCGGCGAGCGTCGCCGCCCACAGCGCATCGGTGACGTCGCGGCGATGCATCGAGAGGTCGAACCCATTGCCGAAGAACAATTCCGACCATTCCCACCAGGTGCCGAGCTTCTTCACCCCGCGCAACAAATCGTAGCGGTCGATCAGCGCCGACGCCATGTCTGAGGTGACCGATCCGAACATCAGACCGGTCTTCATCACCCGATTCAGTTCGCACACCGCGCGCGGCACCTGTTTTTCCACGACGTGGCACAGGCTGGTCTCGAACACGAAGTCGAACGCGTCGTCCTTGAACGGCAGATCGACGATCGAGCCGAGCTTGTTGAACTTCTTCAGCGCCTTCGGCGTCCTGGCATGGATGGCCCGGTTGTTTTCGATGCCCCAGGCGTCGATGCCGCGCTCGCGCAGCGCGCCGACCAGTTCGCCGCTGGCGGAGCCGGCGATCAGCAGCTTGTAGCCCCGCGCCCTGTTCCAGACGATCTTGATCAGCTCAGTGAGATAGGCGGGATCGGAGAACTGGCTCCAGGCCTCGCTGTAAGGACCAAGCCCGCGATAATTCTGGAAATAGTCACGGTCGATCTTGTCGGAGAGCGCCCCCTCCTGCTGCGCGCGGGCGCGGCGCAGCCGCATCATCTCGGAGACGATGATGTCTGTGGCGGCATCGGAGGAGTCGAGCAGTCCGTTCAGCGTGGAGTCGAACAGGTAGTCGCCGACCACCACGATCCCCGGATGCTCTTTCGGCTCGGGCCGGTGGTTGGTCATGACGTCGCGCACCGGCAAGCCCCCCGGAATCGCGTTCACCGATGACAGCCAGCGATGGATCTTGCCTTCCATGAAATGATCTCGGGCATTGCCGAACGATACCGGCAGCGATTTCAGCGCGGCGTCGATCAGTTCGTCATCGCTGAGATTGGCAAATGCCAGCGCATCGGATCCGGCGATCAGCCAGTTCAACACGCCGTGCTTGCCGACGTCATGGCGGGCGCCCTCGTTGTAGACGCAGCAGCCGCCGAAGGCTTCCGACATCCACCAGGCGCCGGGGACCTTCTCGCCCCAGAACGGTTCGTCGAACAGGATCGAGACCCGCAGATAATGCGCGGGCCGATCGAAATAGGCGACGTGCTTGACCATCGACTTGCGCAGTTCTTCGCCGTCCCAGCGCATGGTGGCGAGCCAGGAATGCGGCAGGCACATCACCACGAGATCGAAGTCCCGCGTATCCGGCCCCTTGCCGTTCATCATGTTGAGCTGATAGCGGCCGGATGAGGTCTTGCCGACCTTGAGCACGCGGTGATTGAGCTGGATGTCGGCCGAAACTTCGGAGCGCAGGCAATCGACCAGTTGTTCGTTGCCGTTCTGGATCGAATACAGGCCGATATAGCCGTCGACATCCATCACGAAGTTCTTCAGCGCGTTCAATCCGTTGGTGTTGTGCGGTTCGGTCGCGATGTCCGAGCGCGCCATCACCTTGAAGAAGCGCTTGGCGGTGTCGTCGTCGACGAACTTTTCGAGCAATTCCTCCGCCGTCATGTAGGCCCAGGGATGCTCGTTATCGTGGGCGCCGACGCCTTCGTAATATTCGATCGGCGACACCATATCGCTGCAGCGCTTCCGGAACGCCTCGATCGCGGCGGCGGTCTTGGCGCCGTATTTGCGGCGCATGCCCGGCACGTCGTTGAGCAGTTCGCCGTCGAACTGGACCTGTTCGGCGTCCATCGGAATGGTCTGCAGGCCGAAATGCTGGATCAGCTCGCGCAGTGGATCGGGACCGGTCATCGAGTAATCATAGATCTCGGCAACGCCGGCTTCGTACATCGCGGGCGCCGAATCGAATTTGCGCGTGACGATCTTGCCACCGACCCGGTCGGACGCCTCATAGATCGTGATGCGGCAGAGATCGCCGAGTTTCTTTTTTAGATACCAGGCGCTCATCAGCCCGCCGGGGCCGCCGCCAACGATTGCAAGATCGATCATGTGGGTTCCGTGCTCACGCCCGCAAAACGGCCAGTCTAAGTCACCCTAGCAAAAGCGCTTTTCACTCTGAAGGGAAGATGAACAAAGCAGGTTCATGCACCGCAGCAATAACCAAAACAGCAAAAAGGCCGGCTTTCGCCGGCCTTTTGTTCGTACACCGTATTTTTCCGGAGGCTTATTCCGCGGGCGGCAGCGCCAGCGGTTCCGCTTCCGGAGCCGTCGGCACGATCGCAGCAGCCTGCTTCTCGCGCTCGTCGAGGATCAGCTTGTCGCGCTTGACCGCGACTTCGCGGATCTTGGCCATCGAGGCGCCGGTGCCCGCCGGGATCAGCCGGCCGACAATGACGTTCTCCTTGAGGCCTTCCAGCGGGTCCACCTTGCCGTTGACGGCGGCTTCGGTGAGCACGCGGGTGGTCTCCTGGAACGAGGCTGCCGAGAAGAACGAGCGCGTCTGCAAGCTCGCCTTGGTGATGCCGAGCAGAACCGGCGTTCCCGTGGCGGGCTTCTTGCCCTCTTCCTTGGCCTTGACGTTGAGCGCGTCGAACTCGATCTTGTCGACCTGTTCGCCCGAGATCATGTCGGTCTCGCCCTGGTCGGTGATCTCGACCTTCTGCAGCATCTGACGGACAATCACCTCGATGTGCTTGTCGTTGATGAGCACGCCCTGCAGCCGGTAGACCTCCTGGATTTCGTTGACCAGATAGGCGGCGAGTTCCTCGATGCCCTTGATCGCCAGAATGTCGTGTGGCGCCGGATTGCCTTCGACGATGAAATCGCCCTTTTCGACGATGTCGCCGTCCTGCAGATGGATGTGCTTGCCCTTCGGAATGAGGTACTCGCGAGTCTCCTCGTTCTTGTCGACCGGCTCGATCGAAATGCGGCGCTTGTTCTTGTAATCGCGCCCGAACCTGATCGTGCCGCCAATTTCCGCGATGATCGCCGCATCCTTTGGCTTGCGGGCCTCGAACAATTCGGCCACCCGGGGCAGACCGCCGGTGATGTCG
>JACDAG010000706.1 GCA_013695565.1 Bradyrhizobium sp. | reverse complement strand
TTCGGAGGCGCGGATCGCCTGAATGCGGGCGGCCTCGGCCTGTTCGCGGGTGCGTTCGGCCATCTCGCGAACGTTGAGGTCATGGGTGCGTGCGGCTTCCGCCACATCGGTATTGGCTTCCAGCCAGCGCAGATGGAACAGCGTGGCCTCGGCCTTGCGCACTTTGGCGGCGACTTCGCGGAAGCGGATCGCCTGACGCGCCTGCTTCTTCAACCCGTCGACCTGGCCGGCGAGCTGGCCGATCACGTCCTCGACGCGGGTGAGGTTGGTCTCGGCCGCCCGCAGCCGCAATTCGGCTTCGTGGCGGCGGGCGTGGAGGCCGGCGACGCCGGCGGCGTCTTCCAGCACGCGGCGGCGTTGTTCGGGTTTGGCCTGAATGATTTCGCCGATCTTGCCCTGGTGGACGAGTGCCGGCGAACGCGCGCCGGTGGCGGCATCGGCAAACAGGATCTGCACGTCACGCGCGCGCACGTCGCGGCCGTTGATGCGATAGACCGAGCCAGCCTCGCGCTCGATGCGTCGGGAAATTTCCAGAATCTCGCGGTCGTTCATCGCCGCCGGCGCCGAGCGGTCGGCATTGTCGATCGTCATCACGACTTCGGCGTGGTTGCGCGCCGGCCGGTTGCCGGAACCGGCGAAGATCACCGCATCCATGTCGGCCGCGCGCAGCGATTTGTGCGAGGTCTCGCCCATCGCCCAGCGCAGCGCCTCGACCAGATTGGATTTGCCGCAGCCGTTCGGCCCGACCACGCCGGTCAAGCCCGGCTCGATCATGAAGTCGGTGGGTTCAACGAACGACTTGAAACCGTGAAGGCGAAGGCGCGTGAGTTTCATGAACACGATTCTCTGTTGGCAGGGCGCGAATCTCCCTGCCGTGACAATACCATAGAAGGCAATGTCGGTGTGTGGACGAGTCGCGCATTGCGGCTCTTATGGCCTGCGACAATGGCGAGGCCGGGGCCGAAGGGCAACGCCCGCGAAGGGCTTTTCCCAAGAGTTTTGAGAGCGTTTTGAGAGCGTTTTGAGAAGCGCTTTTGTCCAGGCTTTTGCGGGGCTTATGGGCCCGTATAAATCCGGTGTGCGAATCAGGTTTTCAACAGGGATTTGATGCGCCGGTCGGCTTGATCAGCTCTTGAGCAGCGGTTTGATCACCTTGTCGAAATCTTCGAACGAGACGCCTTTCACTATCTCGCCATTGATGAAGAAGGTCGGCGTCGAACTGACCTTCAGCACCTCGGCGGCGAATTTCTGGTCGGCCGCGATCTTGTCGAGCAGCTTCTGGTCCTTCAGGCAATTTTCCACCGCCTGCTGGGTGAGGCCGGCCTGCTTGCCGATCCGGGTCAAGGTCTCGGTGGTGTTCTTCAGCACCCAGTCGTTCTGCTGCTTGAACAGGAGATCGATGACCGCGAAATATTTCGGCGCGTCGTCCTTGGCGATGCAGCGCGCCAGCATCGAGCCGGCGGCGGCCTTGATGTCGAGCGGGAATTCGCGGAACACGTAACGCATCTTGCCGGTGTCGATATATTCCGACTTGATTTTCGGGAACACGGTCTCGTTGAAGTGCGCGCAATGCGGGCAGGTCATCGACGCAAATTCGGTCATGGTAACGGTGGCGTTGGCGGGGCCGAGCGCCATGTCCGGCAGCGACACCGGCTTGGCGACGTCGGCGGCGCCTTGCGCCAGCGCGTCCGAAATTAGCCGCAGCGGCGAGAAGCCGGCGAGGGCGGCAAGCCCGGTCAGCGAAAGGGCGGCGGTGAAGGCGCGGCGCGTGATGATCAAGGTCAGCTCCCGATTGGCGCGTTCACGCCCAAGAAGTAGGAAAAACAGTCACGAAAACGAAGCGTTATCCAGGAAACCAAGTCTTAGGAAGCTTTGGCTAGCTTGAAACGATAATTGTGGCAATGGCAGGTTGCGGCGGCCGAGGTGCGCGGGAGGCTCAATTTCGCTTGATCGAGGCACCGAGCCGCGCCAGCGCGGCGCGCAAATCGTCGTCCTCCACCGAGGACAGGGTCTTGGCGATCTCGGCCACCTCCTTCGGGTCCGGCTCGCCTGACGGTTTTGGCCGGTCCCGGCGCGACAGCGGCGCCTGCCGCAGCGCCAGCCGCCCCACCGCACTCCAGCCAAAGAAGCGGTTGACCCGCTCCAGGATGACGTCGGAGGAGTGCTGGATTTCCAGCGCCATCGGGCCTTCCACGCGCAGGATCAGCGTGGCCGGTTCCTGCGGCTGGCCTTCCACAGGCCGCGGCCACTGCATCTTCAGGGGCTCGGAATGGGCCGCGATCTCCCGCCCGGCAATCTCGGCCCAGCGCGTCACCAGCTCGCGCGCGGCGAATCCTTGCTTGGCATAGGCATCTGAAAAGACGTCGCCGAGCAGGACGGAAAGCGGTTTTGCGGAAATGGGGCCGGGTTTTGCCATGGGGGCTTATAGCATCACTGCCCGGCAGCGGCAGCCCGTATCACGCTGCGCGGGGGCGGATCGCCTTGAGGTCGCGGTCGATCTCTCGCCGTCGCTGCATCAGGTCGTAGTCCATCTGCAGCCCAAGGAAGAACCCCTCCGACATGCCGAAATAGCGCGCGAGCCGGAGGTCGGTGTCGGCGGTGATGTCGCGCTTGCCCAACACGATCTCGTTGATGCGGCGTGGGGCGACGTGGACCGCGCGCGCCAAGCCGTTCTGGCTCAAGCCCATCGGCTTGAGGAACTCGTCGAGCAGGATTTCGCCGGGGTGCGGGTTGCGCTTTGCCATGGCGACTTATAGCACGCCGCTGTTTTCGACAGGAGCCGCGATACCGTCATGGCCGGGCTTGTCCCGGCCATCCACGTCTTGGGTGCCAAGAAGAAAGACGTGGATGCCCGCGACAAGCGCGGGCATGACATGGAGAGATTCGCATTCTGTCATTAGAGTGCCGGTATGAATTCGGTTTCAGCCAAAACCAAACGACAAGACGCGCCCGCGGCGACTTCCGATCGCCCCGCGTTGCTGCTCGATTGGTACGACCGGCATCGTCGTGTGTTGCCGTGGCGGCCGCCGGCGGGGGAGCGCGCGGATCCCTACCGGGTCTGGCTGTCGGAAATCATGCTGCAGCAGACCGGCGTCAAAACCGTCGGCCCGTATTTCCTGAAATTCCTGGCGCGCTGGCCCGATGTCGCAGCGCTGGGCCGGGCGTCGCTCGACGACGTGCTGCGGATGTGGGCCGGGCTCGGTTACTATTCGCGGGCGCGCAATCTGCACGCCTGCGCGGTCGCGGTGTTGCGCGACCATGGCGGGGTGTTTCCAGATACGGAAGAAGGCCTGCGCTCGCTGCCGGGGATCGGGCCGTACACGGCGGCGGCGATCTCGGCGATCGCGTTCGACCGCCGCACCATGCCGGTTGACGGCAATATCGAGCGCGTGGTGTCGCGGCTGTTCGCGATCGAGCAGCCGCTGCCGCAGGC
>JACDAG010000671.1 GCA_013695565.1 Bradyrhizobium sp. | reverse complement strand
CCCTACTGCTTCTCGATCCCCGCATCGGCGATCAGCTTTTCCCACAGCACCAGCTGCTCCTTCAGGAACGCGTCGAACTCTTCCGGCGTGCCCGAGAAGGCCTCCATGCCGCGCTCGGCGAGCTGGCTCTTGATGTCCGGCCGTTCGATGACCTTGCGGATTTCTGCGTTCAGCCTTGCGACCATGTCCTTCGGCATATTGGCCGGGCCGAGATAGCCCTGCCATGAGGTGATGTCGAAACCCTTCACCGTGGCGTCCATGGTGGGCAGCTGCGGCAGCAGGGCGGAAGGCTTCTTGGTGGTGACGGCCATCGCCTTCAGCGCCTTGGCATTGACGTGGGGCAGGCCGGTCGGAACGTCGATGAACATCATCGAGACGCGGCCGGCGATCACGTCGGTCAGCGCCGGTGGCGAGCTCTTGTAGGGCACGTGCAGAAGATCGATACCGGCGAGCCGGGCGAAGGTCGCGCCGGAGACGATCGCCGAGGAACTGCCGCTGGCGTAGGAGTATTTGCCGGGCTCCTTCTTCGCCAGCGCGATCAGTTCGGCGACTGAATTGGCCGGGATGTCGGGATGGATCACCAGCATGAAGGGCAGGTCGCCGGTCCGCGCGATCGGCGTGAAATCCTTGACCGGGTCGTAGCTCATGTTCTTCAGGAGATACGGATTGGCCGAATGCGTGGTGTTGGTGGTCACGAACAGCGTGTAGCCATCCGGTGCCGAGCGGGCGACATAGCTTGCGGCGATCGAGCCATTGGCGCCGGCCTTGTTGTCGATCACCATGCTGACGCCGAGCGCGACGCCGACTTCCTTCGAAATCAGGCGCGTCGTGGTGTCGGTGCCGCTGCCGGCGGCGAACGGCAGCACCAGCGTGATGTTCCGGCTCGGATAGGGGGCCTGCGCGGACGCCGCGGATGCCAGCGCGAACAGCAGGGGTGCGGCCGCTGCCATGCACTGGTATCGTCTTGCGAATGCGATCATAAGGGCGTTTCCTCGTGGTGGTTTTGTTGACGGGTTGGCGGGCACGCTAGCCTGCCCGGGGTGAAAGCGGAAGGCGGTCCAGCACGGCCGCGAGGCCGCAGGCGCAGGCGTTTCATGGCCGCGCCGAGGCCCGCCGCGAGGCGATGATCACGCCGGCCAGCACCAGCGCGTAGCCGACCAGATGAAACAGCCGCAACTGCTCGCCGAGCAGCAGGATTGCCATCGCCGAGCCGAACACCGGAACCAGATGGAAGAACGGCGCGGCGCGGTTCGGGCCGATCAGCGCCAGCCCGCGGTTGAAGAACGTATAGGCCAGCGCCGAGGGGAAAATCAGGGTATAGCCCAGCGTCGCCAGCGTCAGGAAATCGAATTTCAGCGTCGCGCCTGCGGAAAATTCCCAGGCCGCGAACGGCACCAGCATCAGCGCGCCGCAACAGGTGGTGAAGGAGATCAGCGACAATTGATGCGTCACCGGGCGGCGCGGCAACAGCGCCGAATAAAGCCCGAACGACACCAGCGACGAGGCGAACATCACGTCGCCCTTGTTGAAGGAGATGCTGGAGAGGGCTGAAAAATCGCCGCGCAGGATGATGGTCAGCACGCCCGCGAGTGAAATGGCGATGCCGGCGAGCTGTGCGCCGGTCAGCCGCACCCCGAACAGGATCAGCGACCACATCGCCACGAACAATGGTCCCGAGGATTGGATCAGCAGCGCGTTCAGCGCCTGGGTGTATTGCATCGCCCAGTAGGAGATCGCGTTGTTGTAGGCAAAGCCGATCGCCGACAACAGCAGCAGCATCGGCAGATGGGCGCGCAGCACCGGCCAGTCGCGCTTGAGATGGGGCCAGGCGAACGGCAGCAGGATCAGGAAGACGCCGAACCAGCGGATCGTGGTCAGCGTGATCGGCGGCACGTGGTCGCCGACATGGCGTGCCAGCACGATATTACCCGCCCAGAACAGCGAGGTCAGGGACAGCAACAAATAAGGCTGGTTGTTGATCCACCCGATCGGATCGCGGGCAGGCGGCACAGGCGCGGGATTGGTCATGGTCTTGCACGAGTTGTGCCGGATTTTTGCCGCGCGACAAGTGCCAAGACTGCAATGCTACCAAGACTGCAATGCTACAATGTCCGGAATTCGTCGAATCCGGTCGGGAGCGAGTGATGGGCGTCGATCTGTTGAATGTCAGGGGTCTCAAGGAATTGGAGCATCAGGGGCCGATCGTGATGGTCAATCTGATGCGGTTCCGCGAACGCTCGCTCGATGGCGATGGATCGGGGTGGGATGCCTATTTGCGCTACAGCGCGCTGACGGTGCCGATGATCAAGGCGCGCGGCGGCACGTTGTTATGGACCGGCGACGCCCAGGCGGTCGCCCTCGGTGCAGAGCACGGCAATCAGTGGGATTATCTGGCGCTGGTGTATTACCCGGACGTTGCCGCCTTCATCGACATGATGACATCGGCCGATTACGAAACAAGCTGCGACCCTCACCGCCACAATGGCTGCGAAGAGCACGTGATCATTTGCACGAGCGAGGCGTATAGCAAGTTCAAGATGGGTTGATTCGTCATTGCGAGCGAAGCGAAGCAATCCATTCTTTCTTTGCTCGGCGAGATGGATTGCTTCGTCGCTTCGCTCCCTTGCGCAAACGCTTCGCGTTTGTCGCAGGCAATGACGGCCTATTTACTATTGGTCCCTCTAGAACTTCCGCACCAGATCCGGCGTGATCTCGCTGACGCTGCGGATACCGAGCAGCGCGAGATCCCGGTCGATCTCGGCATGGAGCAGGTTGATCGCGCGCGTCACGCCGGCTTCGCCGCGTAGAGGAACGGACGGCCGACCCAAACGAAGTGGGCGCCGAGCGCGAGTGCCTTGATCACGTCGGTGCCGCGGCGGATGCCGCCGTCGACCATGATGGTCATGCCCTTTGCTTCAGCCGCGATCTCCGGCAGCGTGCGCAGGCCCGACATCGTGTAATCGAGCTGGCGGCCGCCATGGTTGGAGAGCATTACGCCGTCGACGCCGCTCTCGCGCGCGATGCGGGCATCAGCGGGAGAGACCAGTCCCTTGACGACGAGCTTACCCTTCCAGCGCTTGCGGATCAGTTCGACATGCTTCCAGGCGAGCTGGTCGCG
>JACDAG010000628.1 GCA_013695565.1 Bradyrhizobium sp. | reverse complement strand
ACCCCTCCCCACCGCTTCGCGGAGGGAGGGGAGAAGAGCGCACGTCGGATGAGAGAGAAGAAAGCTCCACCAGCGTCGGCAGAAATCCCGCCAGCGTCTTGCCGGCGCCGGTTGGTGCGATCAGCAGCGCGGAACGATCCTCCCTCGCCTTCGCCAGCAGTTCCAGCTGGTGCTCACGCGGCGACCAGCCGCGCGACGCGAACCATTGAAGGAAGCGGTCGGGCAGCAGCGCGGCCGGCTCGGCCGAGATGGCGGGTGAGATCAGGGGCGGCACAAACCAAGAACTAAGCCGTTCGGCGGGCTACGTCGAGGGTTATCAACCTCGCCCCGGGAGAACGCCGTAGCCCGGGTGAAGCGAAGCGCAACCCGGGGCCGTTCGCATGCTGGCAGATTTCCCGGGTTACGCTGCGCTTCACCCGGGCTACGAATTGTCCGCGGTAAGCGCCCTTCAGCTACTCCGTCACCGCCTTTTCGGAAATCTGCCAGTCCTTGCCGTCGAAGTTCGAGATGTGCAGCGTCTTCATCGGCGTGTAGTCATCAGGCGTGTAGCTGTAATTGATGTCGTCGAGGAAGAACGGCGAGTGGAAGCCGGCCAGCGTCGTCGCCTGCTTCAACACGTTGGCGCGGGTCAGGTCGTCGCCGCAGCGGCGCAGGATTTCCGCCATCGACGCCACCTGGCCATAGCCGGCATAGGCGATGGTGTTATCGGGATCGACCGTCGGCAGGTACTTCTTGCGCAACTCCTCGAACGCCAGGACGTCCTTGTCTTTTTCCCAGCGACCGGGTCCGGCCTCCTTGGAATAGCGGATGGCGACGATGCCGGCGGCATTCTCGAGGCCGGCGGCGGCGAGGATCGAGCGCCCCGTCGATCCCGCCGACAGCAGCTGCAGCGGTTTCCAGCCGAGTTCGGTGACCTTGCGGATCGACTGCGACGTCGCCTTGCCGGTGGTGATATTGTAGAAAGTGTCGGCGCCCGACTTCGCCAGATTGATCAGCTGCGAATCGACCGTTGGTTCGGACAGATCGTAGGTCTGCTCCATGATCACCTTGGCGGTACCGCCGGCATCTTCCAGCACCTTCTTGAAGGGCCCGAGGAAATCGCGGCCGAAATCGTCGTTCTGGTAGAGGATGCCGATCTTGGCATTCGGCTTCACCGCCACGACGTGCTTGGCGAGGATGCGCGCCTCGGTCGGATACAGCGGCAGGCCCGCCATGGTCCATTTGTTGTTCTTCGGATCGTTCCATTTCGAGGCGCCGGTATTGAGCAATAGCTGCGGCACGCCCTTGGAATTGAGATATTTGTGCACGGCGGTCTGCGGTGCGGTGCCGAGCGAACCGAACAGCGCCAGCACTTCGTCCTGCTCGACCAGCCGCCGCGTCGCCTCGACGCATTTCGGCGCGCTGTAGGCGTCGTCCATGGTGAGGAACTTGACCTTGCGGCCGTTGATGCCGCCCTTTTCGTTCAGCATCTGGAAATAGGCTTCGCCGACGCGGCCGAGCACGCCGTAGATCGAGCCGGGGCCGGAATGCGGCACGGTCTGGCCGAGCTTGATTTCGGTGTCGCTCGAGCCCGGATCGTATTTCTTCTCGGCGGCCCAGACGAACGGCGCGGGCAATGCGGAAGCGAGTGCGGTGGCAAGCGCGGTGGCACCGAATTCACGGCGGGTCTGTTTCTTGTTCATTGTTGTTCTCCCTTGAGCGCGCCATGATCTACATTCCAGCAGGCGCGGCAATAGAGAACTGGCAATTTCGCGACGCAATGCCGCCCGGGAAGCCCAACACATTTCCGCGAGGCGGAAATCGTAGCGTCTAGACTCAAGTTTTCGCGACGAGCGGCGTTCTTCCCATCTCCCCTTGTGGGAGAAGGTGGCGCGGTGGAGGGAACTCACGTTTTCGTGGCGACCGCCACCAGGCCCGGTACTGGGACGTTGTCTTCGGCGCGCGCCGAGCGATCCTCCAGAAGCGACAATGTGAGGCCGGCGGATTCCACGGACGCGCGCACATGGGCGGCCGCGTGGGCATAGCGCAGGCCCTCGCCGAGGATGACGCCTTCGCCGGCATGCGTCTCGGTGGTGAAGGCGAACAGGCCGCCGTCGGCCAGCACGCGTCTGGATTCCGCCAGCACCGGCGCGAGATCGGCGACATAGATCATCACGTCGGCGGCAAGGATGAGATCGGCGCTGCCATCGGGCCTGGCACGCAGGCCCTGGACGATGTCGGCAACTGCCAGCTCCGCATAAAAGCCGGTCACGCGCGCCTGTTCGATCATGCGCGGCGACAGGTCGATGCCGATGAAATGGTCGACCTTCCTGGCGAAGGCGGCGGCAGCGAGCCCAGTGCCGCAGCCGAGATCGATCGCGCGCTTGAAGAAGGCGGGCTTGCGGGCGGCCGCACGCACCGCCAGCACCGCCCGGAACAGCAGTTCCGGGCCGCGGTAGCCGAGATCGTCCACCAGCGCCGATTCGAACCGTCGTGCATACTGATCGAACAGCGTTTGCAGATAGAATTGCGGCATGGCGGCCAATGGTTCGGCGCCAAGCCGCATCAGCCGCAGGCTGGCGCCGTGACGGTCATCGGGATCGCCGGCCCAGGCCTTGCGGAACGCCGCGATCGCCGCATCGCGTTCGCCGAGCGCTTCGCGGATGTCGCCGAGCGAAAACCACGCCGTGACGAAATTCGGCGCCAGATCCGTTGTCTGCAGCAGCAGGTCGGCGGCGCCTACTAGATCGCCCTTCATTTGCAGGTCGCGCGCAAAATCATAACGGCGATCGGCCATCAGATCGCCCGAGGTCAGGAATACGCGCGTGGGCATGGGCTCTCGACTTCAGCTCTCCCCGCAGCGGGAGTCGCGGTACGGGGCACTATCCACGAAATCAATGCCAATTGACAAATCGGCCCCTCACCCGCCTGCAATCGCGCAGGCCCCCATTGCGTGACGCGCACGCGGAATCAGCCCTTGCCGTGCTAGGAAACGGCATGGCGCGGCTGGAATGGCGCCCACAATATTGATTGCGCGCGACGGAATTTGCCTTCGCGGGCGGGAGCAGAAATGTCCGATATCGGCGTTGCCGAAATTCCCGTCGATGAGGAAGAACGCCCGCTGCCGCCACCGCCGGCCCCGGTAAAGAACGCGCTGGTCGATGGCCCGATCCTGCGCACGCTGTTGTCGCTGGCCTGGCCCAATATCATGGCGTTCAGCGCCGGCACCTGCGTGGTGATCGCCGAGACTTCCTATATCGGCCGCCTCGGCGTCGAGTCGCTCGCCGCCATCGCGTTGGTGTTTCCTTGCGTGATGCTGACCATGATGATGTCCGGCGGCGCCATGGGCGGCGGTGTCGCGTCCGCGATCGCGCGCGCGATCGGCGCCGGCGACAGGGACCGCGCCGCGACACTTGCCACGCATGCGCTCCTGATCGGCCTCTGCTTCGGACTGACGTTTACGCTCGGCATGTTGATGTCAGGCGAACGGGTGCTGGAATTGCTCGGCGGGCGCGGCAATGTGCTGGCGCAAGCCGTTGCCTATATGCAGATTTTCTTCGGCGGCGCCATACTGCCCTGGCTGATGCAAACCATGGCGGGTGTTCTGCGCGGCACCGGCAACATGAAGCTGCCGTCGCTGATGATGTTTTCATCGGCCGTTTGCCAGATCGTTCTCGGCGGCACGCTCGGCCTTGGCCTCGGTCCAATCCCCTCATTTGGCATGCGCGGCGTCGCAGCTGGTTCGTTGACCGCCTATTTCATCAGCGTGTCCGTGATGGGCTGGTATTTGTTTTCCGGCCGGGCGCGCATCATTCCCAAGCTCAGGGGACTGCGTATTCAATGGGCGATGTTCTTCGACATTCTCAAGGTCGGCGCCGTCGCCTGCTTTTCACCGCTGCAGTCGGTGCTGACCATCAGCATCTTTACCCACATGCTGGCGGGCTTCGGCACCGAGGTCCTCGCCGGCTTCGGCATCGGCGCGCGGCTCGAATTCCTGCTGACGTCGGTGTCGTTCTCGTTCGGCATCGCCTCGGTGCCGATGATCGGCATGGCTATTGGTGCCATCAGGATCGAACGCGCCCGGCGGATCGCCTGGACCGCTGGCCTCGTCTCGTTCATCTCGGTTGGCGGGATCGCGACCTTGATCGCAATCTTCCCCGATCTCTGGGTCAGCATCTTCACCGATGATGCGGCCGTGCGTGCCACCAGCCGGCAATATCTGTCGACGGCGGCACCGATGTACGCCTTCATCGGCCTGGCCTCGTCGATGTATTTCTCGTCACAGGGCGCCGCCAAGGTGATCGGCCCCGTGATGGCGCAGACCGCGCGGCTGTTGTTCATCGCCGCCGGCGGCTGGTGGTTGTCGACGCTTGATGCGACCGCCGCGCATTTCTTCGTGCTCGCGGCCGCATCCATGGTGGTGCTCGGCGTGCTATCCTGCGCGAGCGTGATCCTGACGCGATGGGGACCGAAGCACGATCCGCTTCCCAAGGCCCGTCCGGCACTTTCCTAGACTATAGCGTTTTCCAGCGAAGTGGATCCGGTTCGCGCTAAGAAAACGCGTCAAAACAAGGAATCTAGAGCCCCGTTTCGATTCAATCGAAACGGAAAAGGCTCTGGCGCCGCCACGACCGCCGAAATTGCCCGGAATTCCACCACCACCCACGCGCAGGCCCCCCTTGCGTGCTGCGCACGCGGAATCACCCCTTGCCGTGCTAGGAAACAGCATGGCGCGGCTGAAAATGGCGCCCAAAAGATTGAATGGTGCGCGATGTCAGGGGTTACCCTTCGCGCGCGGGAGCAGAAATGTCCGATATCGGCGTTGCCGAAATTCCCGTCGATGAAGAAGAACGACCGCTGCCGCCTCCGCCGCTGCCGGCGAAGAACGCGCTGGTCGACGGTCCGATCCTGCGCACGCTGCTGTCGCTGGCCTGGCCCAACGTCATTGCACTCACGGCCGGCACCTGTGTGGTGATCGCCGAGACCTCCTATATCGGCCGGCTCGGCGTCGAATCGCTGGCCGCGATGGCGCTGGTGTTTCCCTGCGTGATGCTGACCATGACGATGTCGGGCGGCGCTATGGGCGGCGGCGTCGCGTCGGCGATCGCGCGCGCACTCGGCGCCGGCAATGTCGAGCGCGCCTCGACGCTGGCGGCGCATGCCTTGCTGATCGGCCTCTGCTTCGGGCTCGTCTTCATGCTGGGCATGCTGGTCTTCGGCCCGAAACTGCTGGAATTGCTCGGCGGCCGCGGCAACGTGCTGGCGCAGGCGGTCGGCTACACCCAGATATTTTTCGGCGGCGCGGTCATCCCATGGCTGATGAACACCATGGCCGGGATCCTGCGCGGCACCGGCAACATGAAACTGCCGTCGGCGCTGATGCTGTCTTCCGCGGTCTGCCAGATCATCCTTGGCGGCACGCTCGGTCTCGGCCTCGGGCCGATCCCGCAATTCGGCATGCGCGGCGTCGCCGCCGGTTCGCTGATCGCCTACATGATCAGCATCTCCGTGATGTCGTGGTATCTGTTTTCCGGCCGCGCGCGCGTCGTTCCCAGGATCATCGGCCTGCGGATTCGCTGGGCGATGTTCATCGACATTCTCAAGGTCGGCGCCATCGCCTGCTTCTCGCCGCTGCAGTCGGTGCTGACCATCAGCATCTTCACCTACATGCTGGCGGGTTTCGGCACCGAAATCCTCGCCGGCTACGGCATCGGCGCGCGGCTCGAATTCATGCTGACGTCGATCGCATTCGCGGTCGGCATCTCCACCGTGCCGATGGTCGGGATGGCGATCGGCGCGCAGCGCATCGCGCGGGCCCGCCGGATCTGCTGGATCGCGGGCGCCGTGGCGTTTGCCGGGGTCGGCACGCTGGCGACCCTGATCGCGTTCGTTCCCGACCTCTGGGTCAATATCTTCACCGACAACGAGAACGTGCGCGCCGCAAGCCGGCAGTATCTTACAACGGCGGCGCCGATGTATGCCTTCCTCGGCCTTGCCACGACCTGCTATTTTTCATCGCAGGGCGCGGCCAAGGTAATCGGCCCCGTGCTGGCGCAGACCGCGCGGCTGTCGTTCATCGCCGTCGGCGGCTGGTGGCTGTCGACGCACAACGCCACCGCCTTGGACTACTTCAGGCTGACGGCAGCCTCGATGGTGCTGCTCGGCCTGCTGTCCTGCCTGAGCGTGATCCTGACGCGGTGGGGACCGAAGCAAGGTCCCCTTCCCAAGGTTCGCCCGGCGTTGTCGTGAGCTAATAGAGATTGTCATTCCGGGATGGTCCGAAGGACCAGACCTCAGGTGCGCAATTGCGCACCGGGGAATCTCGAGATTCCGGGTTCGATGCTTCGCATCGTCCCGGAATAACGGATTCCTAGCGCCGCCGGTGCCGCCGGCTGTGACGGCCGCCGCCGGTATTGGCCATGCGCATCAGCTGCGGGATCATGCTCATCATCTCGCCGCCACCACCGCCGCCGAGCATGCCCATGATGTTGCCGCCGCCCATGCCGCCCATGTTGACGCCATAGCTGTCGGCCATGCCGCCATAGCTACCACCGGGCATTCCACCGCCGCCCATCAAGCCACCGCCGCCGCCTTCCATCATGCGGCCCATCATCGGCCCCATGGTCTGCATCATCATGCCGAAGCGGCGCTTGCCCATCCTGGCCTTCATCATTTCCAGCATCGGCGCCATCTGCGTCATCATGTCGTCGCCACCACCGCCGCCTCCCAAGCCGGGGAATTGCGCCTTCGCCGGCATCGTCGTCAGGGTAAACAGCAGCAGCAGCGTGGCCGCCTGGCACACAACCTTGTCAGCTCCAGTCATGGTTCGACTCCCAATGCGCCGCGGCCCGCGGAGGCGGTGCCATCCGGGCGCAAATGGGGACGCTAGGAAAGGGCGAACGGCCGATCTGTGCGTGAGATCACGGTGCTCGGCGCGTCGCCGTGAATTCGGTATTGACACGCCAGCTCGCGCCATTGTCGGCGGAAAGCTCGCCACGCCAGAGAAACGAGTCGGACGTGATCTTTCGAAAACTCCAGCGCATCAATCGGCCGTCCGGCCATTTTCCAAGCTGCACGATGTCGTCACCATCGGCGCGGCCGATCATCTGCAGAAAACTGCGAGCCACCGGATCGGTCCACTGGATGCGCCAGGCGTCGATATCGGGGTCATAGACCCGCAGCGTCGTGCCGTAGGAATTGATTTTGGCGGTGGCATCGCCGCGTCGCAGCTCGCCGCGCGGCGGCACGATCCAGACATCCTGGATCGCGCGGCCTTCCAGCGCCCAGCCGAAATGCCATTCGCCGGCGCGCCGGCGCTCACGGCCGTCATCGGCAAATTGCCTGACGTCGAGATCCCAGGAGCCGATGAAGCGGCCGTACAGATCCATCTTGCCGGCACGGTCGGCTGAGGGGCCGACCGCGCCGAGCGCTTCGAGGAATGCCGAGGTCATGCCGCGGCTTTCCCCAGCGCTTTCTGCATCGCCAGCGCCGCCTGATCCATCTGCGCGTTCATGTAGGGCGCGATTTCATGCGGCAGCACATCGACGGTCCAGGCCAGCCGGCTGCGGCCGTCGCTTTCAGTCGTCACCTGCACTGACGCGCTGTGCTGTTTGATCCGCTCGCTGATGACAGCATAGACCAGCCGCCGCCGCGCGTCGTCGCAATCGACCAAGAGTTCGCGCGCCACCGTGCCGTTGGAAAACGTCACGATCCGCGCGTCGCCGTCGAGGCGTGTATCGAGCACGAAGCCCGGCACCAGCCGAGTATGCAACGCGCCGAAATCGCGCACCGCGTCCCAGACGTCGGCAGGCGCCGCGTCGATGATGATGTCCTTGTGGACGGAAGCCATGGGTGGGGTCCTTTGCAAATTGGAGAGGTCGTCATTGCGAGCGAAGCGAAGCAATCCAGAGTCGTGGGCGGGATTCTGGATTGCTTCGTCGCTTTGCTCCTCGCAATGACGGAGGAGAGACGGGTGCATCAAATGCCTACGTGCAAACCGCCTCGACATTGTTGCCGTCGGGGTCGATCAAAAACGCCGCGTAATAGGTCGGGCTGTAATCTGCCCGCGCGCCTGCGCCGCCATTGTCGCGGCCGCCGGCTTTCAGGCCTTCGGCGTGGAATTGCTTGATCGCGGCATGGTCCGGCGCGCGGAACGCGACGTGCGCGCCGGTGCCGGCGGCTCCCTTGTGCAGATGCAGCCAGAGCGCGGGTTCGCCCTTGGGGCCAAAGCCCGCGCCGGAATCATCGCGCGAGCACAGCACAAAGCCGAGCGGCGCCAGCGCTGCCGTATAGAAGCGCACGCTGGCGTCGAGGTTGCCGACGCGTAATCCGATGTGGTCGTACATGATGTTCTCCAGTCAAAACCGCGCGAGATGCCGCGCAACCTGGAGAAACCCTAGTCAGTTGAGGGCAAGGCGTTCTTGGAGAATCTTGCGCTTGCCCTTCATAGTTCCCTTCATAGTTCCCTTGGAGGCCTGGCGGAACCGCAGCGGCGAGACGCCGGCGGCGCGGTGGAACGTGCGGACGAAATTGGAGAGATCGCCGAAGCCGACATCATAGGCGATATCGGTGATAGAACTGTCGTCATCGGCGAGCCGCCTTGCGGCATGGCGCAGCCGCGAGCGCACGAGATATTGGTGCGGGGTGACGCCGAGCACATCCGAGAACAGCCGCAGAAAATGGAACGGGCTGATGCCGGCCTGCGCGGCGGCATCCTCCAGACCGATCTGGCGGTGCGAATGGGCGTCGATCCAGAGCGCGGTTTCCACCGCGCGGCGGCGGTCGCGGGCGGCGTCCGGACCCACCTTGCGCGGCTTGCCGGAGACGACCTCGACAAAACGACTGGCGAACATGTGCCCGACCTCGTCGAGGCCGATATCGCTGTTGCCATCTGCCGCCGTCTGCGCGAGCTCCCCCAGCACCATCAATTCCGCGAGTGGCGGGACCGAGCCGATCCGCCAGATTTCGGCGCGGTCGCCGATCGCTTCCACCAGTTCCGGATCGAGGAAGAACGACAGGCATTCGTCGCCGCAGACATGGTCGTGGGTGCAGGTGTATTCGTCGCCGGGATGGCCGACGAGGATCGATCCCGCCACCAGCTCGTGGAAACGGCCACGGCAATGGCAGCCGAAACTGCCCTTGCGGACGTAGGAGATCGAATGGCTGTCGTATTGTTCTGAAAACGGCTTTGCGCCCGGGCCCGCGGTGCAGCGGAAATCCGAAACAATAATGCGCCTGCGTTCCAGAAGTGTCGTCCGGTTCATTCGCCAGATTTAGTTATGCGGGCGCGGCGGCGCAACCGGCAGCAGCACCTCGAACAGGGTCTTGCTGGCGGTCGGGTGGTTCCCCTCGATCGACAGCAGCCGGCGCTTGGAGATGGCGCCGCCGTTCGGCGAGATCTTGTCGGCATAGTGCCCGGCCTCGAGCACCCGATGGCAGGGAACGATGATCATGAAGGGGTTGCGCCCGATCGCCTGCGCCACCGAATACACCGCGCCCGAGGCACGCAGGGCGCTGGCGACCTCAGCATAAGTCCGGGTTTCGCCGCGCGGGATGCTGCGGGCGAAGGCGTAGACGCGCTGGTTGAAGGCGGGAATGCCGGTGATGTCGAGCGCGACATCGGAAAGGTCGCTGTCGCCACCGCGCAAAAGCGTGACGATGCCTTCGATCGCGATCTCGACGTTTTCCGGGGAGCGAAGTTCGCGGGCGTCGGGATAAAGCTGGAACAGCCGCCGCCGCGTGTCGATCTCGCGGGCTTCCGGGAGCTGCACGCCGACGACGCCGGAATCGCCCCATGCGATGCCGCAGCGACCTATCCCGGTGTCAAAAATGCTGTAGCCGCGCCCCGCCATACGCCACCAACCCCGACGGGATCATAACACCGTCATAAAAGCGCGCATCTGGAATCTTTGATGCTTGTTAACGGCCTGGGCGGGGAGGTGCCGGTACCGCTTGGCGGAACGCCCGGGGTCGGCTAATCAGGGGGAGCGCAAGGCGTTCGCGGGCGTAGTTCAATGGTAGAACGGCAGCTTCCCAAGCTGCATACGAGGGTTCGATTCCCTTCGCCCGCTCCAAGGCTTAGCCGAAATGAGCAAAGGAGTTTTGTTGGCAGTTTTGTTGCATTTGTTCATTCTCTGGTCTCCAATTTCTTGATCCTTGCCTTGATGGCGGCGGCACGGCCGACGTAACGCCGAATAATTTTCTCAACAGACTCTTCCTCCCATGCGAGAGTTTCGGCGATCTCGCGCATGCTGAAGCCGGCAATGTAGAATTTGGTCGCGGCGGTTCCCCGCAGGTCGTTGAAGTGCAGATCGCGGTCCGATATGCCGGCGTCGATCTTCGCCTTATTGAACGAGCTGCCAAAGCCGTCCGCAGTCCACGGTCGGCGCCTGCTATTTGACAGAATGGTGGTCGCGCGCTTCGGAATGCGCGCCAGCACGGTCCGCAAAGCATCGTACAGCGGGATAATAGCTTCGCGGCGATGCCTGCTCTTGCCCGTTGTAAGCACGATCGCGTCCCCGTCGACGTGCGACCACGCCACGCGTACCAGGTCGCTTAAACGCAGGCCGGTGTGAGCGGCCAGGTCAACGGCATGGGCAACCTCGATCGAGCAAGTCTTCTTGACGTGCGCGACATCGGAATCGGTCCAAATGATTTCGGAGCGATCATTGCTATAAAGGTGCTTGATCCCCTCGCAGGGATTGCCAGCGATACTACCGAGTTCGACTGCGTGAGCGCAGACGTGCGACAAAACCTGAAGCGCATAGTCAGCCGTGCGCGGCGTGTCCGCCCACCGACCGCGCCAGCGCCGAATCACCGGCCGGATTTTTTCAGGCCGATCGAACTGCGCAACGCGGAGGTCACCGAAATAGAGCCCGATCCGGTCGAGCCACTTCCCCCACTGATCGCGGGTTGACTGCGCGAGTTTCTTATAATCGGCGCTCGCCTTGTAATCGGCGACTATAAAGCGAAACCTGTTCTTATCGGGTGTTCGACGCTGCTCAACGGCTTCATTGTAGGAGGCCATGAACTCGGGAGAGCCGGGCTGGCCGAGCAGGCGGGGGCCACCGCGCCACGCATACCAGTACGTTTGGCCCTTCGCCTTCACCTTGGCCAGGCCCTTCAGGTCGATCCTAACCATTACGCGCCTCGAAATCGACCAGCTCTCGATCGAGTTCGTCCGCTGGTTCTTGTTTCTCGGGCTCGTCATACTCAATAATGAAATTTTCGCGCGTGTAGATCGTGCGGCGCACTTTCAAACCTGCGAGAGCGGCGGCCTTATGCGCCTTCACCACGTCGCTTTGCTTAAAAGTCTGAGGGCCGCGGCTCATTCGTCTTCCAATCTCCATTTGGGCGCTCGGTCCTGCCAAGCAACCTAAGCGCACGTTGTTCGCATTCCGCGAAAACCGAGGCCCAAATGAAAGGGATCTGGATTTCGCTTAGTCCCACCTTGGCAAGGGGGGCGTGAGATCAATTCAACGAAGCCGTAAGTCTAGTGAATCACTCATAGGCATGGACTAAAGGTAACCCCAATTTGGTCGTTATTGGGATTCCCGGAAGGGGCGGCGATAGAGCGCCACACCCGGACCGGGCGGAAGAGCGAAGGTGCCTTATGCACGATTCACACATTGCGCTTGTGTGTATTTTCACAGGCTCCGCAAAGTTGGCACCCCCAAAACACTCGCGCCGACATGCTGACGCAAAACTAGACCCGCTCGTCTAGCGGGACAAACACAATATTTTCGATCCTCAACGACTTGCGAATCCCCTTCGAAAGGATCAGTGGGCAAAACGCTTGGCCGGCGATTATACTGCGCGTCGCGGGGTATGAACGGCATCACGACATCGCGAGAATATTGTTCACAGGCATGCCCGCCAGCGCGAACCGGCGGACCCAACCAATGAAAGAGGCCGCCAACTGAGGTGGGCTCTATGATCGCCCACCCATACCATCAGGGTTGACGTGGATTAAGACCCACCCCTTCACGATTTCCCCCTCGTGTTCAGCGAGCATTTCAAGCTGGCTCGCCAGGCCGCCGTAGCTTCGCGCGATGTTTGTATGCAGAGTTACGAGCTTCGAAGAAATACCAGCTTCCTTCGCCCGCACCTTATGTTCGTCGGCAAGTTGGCGGCACTGTGCGGAGGTTGGCGCGGGGTTCATGCTGAACTCTAAGCAGGTTACGTGTGTGTCTGTGATGTGCAGTTTGTGCCAGAACGGACTGGGCCACTACTGAGGTGGCCTTACTCTGTCTAGCCATCGCGGCGGGCACGAAAAAGCCGCCGCCAGGTCCAGCTAGCGACGGCTTTCTTGTCGTGGTGTGAGTACGAAGCCCGCGACGGACCTAAGGCTACTGGGCTTTAATTAATGAAAAGCCAGGGCCCGCCAGCGTGAGCCCCTTTCCCGTCGGCGCACCACCTCGGGCTCCATGCATCCGACAAACGCGGCAGCCACGTACCGCAGGCGATCGACAGGGCTTACCGGTTCGCTTCGATTTGGCGCTGCAACGGGGAGCATCATGGGCACTTTGCATGGGGTTGATGGTCATTTCAATTTGGTACCCCCCCCGCACCAACCGGTTCGGGCTGCACTACCTGTTCCAGTCAGAAATCCACTTTCGCCTTACTGCTCGTCCTTGTTGGCGCGCCGAACGCCGCCCGGTAGATCGTCCAGTAGACGGCACCGACTAAACCAGCGTCGCCGACGATATTGCCGAGCGTTACCGGCACGAGGTTATGGATGACCCCCGGCGATGGTGATGGACGAAGCGCCAAAAAAATTCGCCGGAGCGTGACCGGTCTCGACCGGCAGCCACGCCAGGGGGAGAAAGTTGGCGACGCATTGCTCGAACCAGTACAGGGTCGTCACCCTGGTCTTACTGAATAGAGGCCGCCCCAATTGGCGGCCTCTATGGTTTTAAGCCTGTCTGCCTTCGAACCTACCCGCTCAATAGCCGTAGTATGGGTTGCAGCACAGCCACCACCGTAGCCGTAGCTCCCGTAGTAGGGTTCGGAAGCGTAGTACGAC
>JACDAG010000610.1 GCA_013695565.1 Bradyrhizobium sp. | reverse complement strand
ATTCCGAAGAACGGACTGTTCGCCGACGTCGAAGGCGCCGGCGGCGTCAGTCCGGCGGATGCGCCGCGCGATTTCCGCGCGCGCGAGGCCGACTATGCGCAATCCTGGTTCGCGACCATCACGGCGGAAGTCTTTGGCTAGGCGCGCGCATCGCATGTCGGGCCCGATCCTTGCGGGCGTACTGCTCGCCCTGCCGGGCTTTGCTGCCGCGGACGAGTTGCGCCGCTATGCCGTCGTTGGCGACGCCATTCCGGAACCTCTCACCGCGCGCGGCGATGCTACGCGTGGCCGCGCGCTGGTGGTCGAACGCACCAGCACTTGCATCCTCTGCCATAACGGCCCATTTCCCGAACAGAAATTCCAGGGCGACCTGGCCCCTAACCTCGCCGGCTCCGGCAGCCGCTGGTCGGAGGGGCAGTTGCGGCTGCGGCTGGTCGACGCGTCCAGCCTCAATGACGCGACGATCATGCCGTCCTATTATCGCGTCGACCATCTCATGCGTGTCGGGCCGGCGTGGCGCGGCAAGCCGATCCTGTCGGCGGAACAGATCGAGGATATCGTGGCTTATCTGGTGACGCTGCGTGAATAGGAAATGACGATGCACCAAAACGATTCCACACGCCGCCAGTTCCTCGGCCTCGCCGGCGGCGCAGCCGTGCTCGGCGCGGTCCCGATCGTGACGATGCGGCCGGCTGAAGCGACGCCTGCAGAACTCGCCTCCGCGATCCGCAGCGTCACGGGCGGCGCCGCGGTGAAAACCGGCAAGGTCAAGCTCGACGTTCCGCCGCTGGTCGAGAACGGCAATACCGTGCCGCTGCTGGTCAGCGTCGCCAACCCGATGGCGCCGGAGGACCACGTCCGGAGCATCCACGTCTTCAACGAGAAGAACCCGCAGCCGAATATCGCCAATTTCTATCTCGGCCCGCATTCCGGCCGCGCGCAGGTCTCGACCCGGATCAGGCTCGCCGACAGCCAGAAGATCGTCGCCATCGCGCGGCTGTCGGACGGCTCGTTCTGGTCGGTCAGCGTCGAGGTCATCGTGACGCTGGCGGCCTGCACCGAGGAGGTGATCTGATGGCCTCCGCTTTGATCAACGTACCCGCCAAAGCCAAGCGCGGCGATATCATCGAGATCAAGACGCTGATGTCGCACATCATGGAAACCGGCTTCCGCCATACCGCAACCGGCGAAGTGATACCGCGCGACATCATCACGAGCTTTGCCTGCCGCTATAACGGCACGGAAATCTTTCGCGCCGATCTGTTTCCGGCGATCGCCGCCAATCCGTTCATCACTTTCTTCACGACGGCGACCGCGAGCGGCAAGTTCGAATTCGAATGGATCGGCGACAACGGCTTTTCGGAAACCGCCTCGGCCTCGATAACAGTCGAATGAGATTGGCCGGCATCATTCTAGTGTCTGCCCTGCTGACGGCGGATGCCATCGGCGCTGAAATCCCACCGGCCGAACGGCGTTCCGGCACCAGCTTCATGACGCCGGATACGAAGGCGATGCAGGACGACGACACCGCCAATCCCGGCATGCTGTGGGTGCTCGACGGTGAGAAATTATGGGCGCGCAAGATTGGCGCCGCCGACAAGGCCTGCACCGATTGCCACAACGATGCGCGCACCAGCATGAAGGGCATCGCCGCGCATTATCCCGCCTTCGACAAGACGCTCGGCCGGCCCGTCGATCTCCAAGGGCGCATCAATCTATGCCGCGTCAATCAACAGCGGGCGACGCCGCTGGCTTACGAAAGCCGCGAACTGCTGGCGCTGACCGCCTTTGTCGCGCAGCAGTCGCGCGGCGTTGCGATCGAGACCGGCAGCGACCCGCAGCTCGCGCCGTTCATTGCGAATGGCCGCGAACTCTTCATGCAGCGGCAGGGCCAGCTCAATCTCGGCTGCACCAATTGCCATGACGACAATTGGGATAAGCGCCTCGCGGGATCGGCGATCACGCAAGCTCATCCGACGGGTTACCCGCTGTACCGGCTGGAATGGCAATCGCTGGGTTCGCTGCAGCGACGGCTGCGCGCCTGCATGTCAGGCATCCGCGCGCAGGCCTATGATTTCGGCGCGCCGGAACTGGTCGAGCTTGAGCTTTACCTGATGTCGCGTGCGAAAGGCGTGCCGCTGGAAGCGCCGGCCATCAGGCCTTAGTTATCTTTCCGCGAACGCCTTCTCGACCACGAACTGTGCCGCCTCGCCGTGATTGCCTTCGACAATGCCCTTGCCGGCCAGCAGCGTGCGGGTGTCCGCGACCAGCGCCGGGCTGCCGCAGATCATGACGCGGTCATGCGCGGAATCGAGCGAGGCCAGTCCGATATCTCCGAACAGTTTTCCTGAATCGATCAGGTCGGTGATGCGGCCGCGGTTGTGGAAGGGGTCGCGCGTCACGGTCGGATAATAGATCAGCTGGTTGCGCACGAGTTCGCCGATCAGTTCGTCGTTCGGCAATTCCTTGGTGATCATCTCGCCATAGGCCAGCTCCGCAACGCGGCGGCAACCGTGCAGCAGCACCACCTTCTCGAAGCGGTCATAGGTCTCGGGATCCTTGATCACGCTGAGGAACGGCGCGAGCCCGGTGCCGGTGCCGATCAGATAAAGATTGCGGCCGTCTTGCAGGTTGTCGATGACAAGCGTGCCGGTGGCCTTGCGGCTGACGATGATCTCGTCGCCTTCTTTCAGGTGCTGCAGGCGTGAAGTCAAAGGTCCGTCCGGCACCTTGATCGAAAAGAATTCGAGCCGGTCTTCGTAATTGGCGCTGGCGACGCTGTAGGCGCGCAGCAGCGGCTTCTCGCCGACCTTCAAGCCGATCATCGTGAACTCGCCGTTCCGAAAACGGAACGAGGGATCGCGCGTGGTGGTGAAGCTGAACAGCGTGTCGGTCCAGTGATGGACGCTCAAAACGCTCTCCTGATTGAAATTGCTCATCTTATCCCGCTTTTGGAGGCAGATTGCGGTGGCGAACTCGTTCGTATACGATCATTCGTGTACGAATGAATAATCCTTCTTGATCCCGCCGTCAAGCCGCGGGCAAGATGACCGGCAACGCCCCGAAGGCATTGAACAACAAGGAAAATCCCATGGCGCACGACGCACCCCAGATGACCGGCCCGAGCAAGCTGGTGATCCGCAACATCGGGCTGTTGCTGTCAGGGGCGCTGGAAAAGCCGATCCTGGACGCCGACACCATCGTGGCCGAGAACGGCAAGATATCAGCGATCGGCCGCCTCAAGGACGTCAACACCGACGACGCGACGACGGTCGTCAACGCCAACGGCACCACGGTGGCCCCCGGCCTGATCGACAGCCACGTCCATCCCGTCGCCGGCGACTGGACGCCGCGGCAGAACCAGATCGGCTGGATCGACAGCTATCTGCATGGCGGCGTCACCACGATGATATCAGCCGGCGAAGTCCATATGCCCGGCCGCCCCCGCGACGTCGTCGGCGTCAAGGCGATGGCGATTTTCGCGCAGCGCGCGTTCTGGAATCTGCGGCCCGGCGGCGTGAAGATCCATGCCGGCGCGCCCGTGATCGAAAGCGAAATGGTCGAGGAAGACTTCAAGGAGCTCGCCGCCGCCGGCGTAAAACTGCTCGGCGAAGTCGGACTCGGCGGCGTCAAGGACGGCCCGACTGCGCGCAAGATGGTCGGATGGGCGCGCAAATACGGCATCCAGAGCACGATCCACACCGGCGGGCCTTCGATCCCCGGCTCCGGCCTGATCGACAAGGACGTGGTGCTGGAAGCCGACACCGATGTGGTCGGCCACATCAATGGCGGCCACACCGCACTCCCCGACGACCAGATCCGCTGTATCTGCGAAGGCTGCAAGCGCGGCCTTGAGCTGGTTCACAACGGCAATGAACGCTCGGCGCTGTTCACGCTGCGCACCGCGCGCGAGATGGGCGACCTGCACAGGGTGATCCTCGGCACCGACGCGCCGGCAGGCTCCGGCGTGCAGCCGCTCGGAATTTTGCGCATGGTGTCGCTGCTGTCGTCGCTCGGGGACCTTCCGGCCGAAATCGCCTTCTGCCTCGCCACCGGCAACACCGCGCGCATGCGCGAACTCGACTGCGGCGTCATTGAAGTCGGCCGCTCCGCCGATTTCGTCATCATGGACATGGCCCAGCACTCACCGGGAAAGAACCTCCTGCACAGCGTGCAGCTCGGTGACCTCCCCGGCATCGGCATGACCATCATCGACGGCATCGTCCGTACCCAGCGCAGCCGCAACACGCCGCCGGCGACAAGGGTGCCGGAGATTGTAAGCGGGCGTTAGCTCTGTCGGCTTGCGAAGCGGACCAACTTGTCAAATAGGTCAAAATGGCCAAAAGTTGCGGCCGCGCGCCCGTCAACGGGTTCGCGAAGGCCCGCAAGCGGCTCGACGCCCTGACGGGACCGATGGAGCCATCGATTCTTCACGACGTGAGACGCACCGTGCGCACCAACCTGAGCAAGATCGACGAACTCAACAAGGAGATACGCGAGCGCATGGTGGCGCACTCGCAGGGCAAGATGTCCGAGACCTACGACCTGTACGACTATGCTTTACAGAAGCGACGCGGGTTCGATCTGTGGGCGAAGAAGCTGCGCGGCATAGTTGATCCCCCGGATAACGTTGTAGCGCTTCGCCGGTGAACCGGGGGATCACGAAAGTAGACTGCCTCCGCGTCGCGTCATCTCGGGGATATCATGCCGCTCTAGCCTGACCGCACTTCGTACACTCGCAGGCTCGCAATGAACGGATTGCCTTGTGCCATCTTTTCGGCCTCGTCGAGACTAGCCGCATTGACGAGCGTAAAGCCGGTGACGGACTCGGGTCCGAGCGGAAGATCTTTCGTCCCGCTTTTCGAGATCTCTCGACCGCTTCCCAAGCCGCCCATATCGACAGTGTGAGGCTTGGTAACTTCGAACCATTTTCCCCACGCTGCTATGATTTCCGGGGTCGGCTTTTCGAAACCGTAGTGCAACATCATAAACTTCTTCATGCGGCCTCTCCTCTCGTGACTAACAAAACCGCCATCTTTAGTTCGGGGATGGCATTGCCCGCCGTCGTTCCGCCAGATCGAACAAGAGCGGAAGCTTGCGAACGAGTGCAATTGAGCCGCTCACCTTGGCGCGCTTTGCCTTGATCGCATCCTGTACGGATACAGCGGTGCCCACGATCTGAAGCACCGCGTCGAAGGGAGCCTCCAGCGCGGCCTTGCAATCGCTGATCCCTCTGTGGATTGCCGTCCCCGAGCTGCTACCCGCGACGGTGAACCCTGCCGATTTAGCCCCGTGGGTGACTAAGAGGCCGATGCGAATTTCCGGCACGGCTGAGCGCTTTGCTATGGCGTCAAGACCGAGCAACACCCAATCCGGTTCGAACGTATCGCCGGGCGTTGGCGGAAAAAGGAACCTTCCACCCCAGCGGATCAACTCCCGGATCGCCGGTTGAACTTCCCGACCTACCTCAGTCAATTCATAAACTTGCGCGCTGACAGGCGGCGGCAAGGCCGTTCGCCGCACTACGTTGCTTTCAATCAGGGTAGAAAGACGCGCTGTCAACAATGTCGGACTCATTCCATGTAGATGATCTAAAAGATCACCAAATCGCTTCGGGCCAAGGAGCAGCTCTCGAACTATTAAGAGCGTCCAGCGCTCACCTATGATTTCTGCAGCACGCGCGAGCGCGCAGAACTGCGGGTAGTGAATGTTGGTCATGCCGTCGAATTCGACTCCATTGGGCCGCTTCGGTAAGCGAGGGCAATCAGCGGTCCTACTATCGCGAACTGCAGAATCGTAAAAGCCGTTTCGAGCAGAACAAAATCTGGTACGGAAGCCATTATATTTTTCGCAGCAACCGAGAGCGTGGTGAAGGACCAAGACAACAGCCCCGCGCCTAGCCCGTATAACAGTCCGTTTTTCAAGAAGCCGCTAGATTGCGGGAAGACGCGCGGAAACAGCCAGGAAAAAATAGTGCCCTGTATAATCATTGAGCCAAGTCCAAACGCTATCACTGGCTCGTCGCGATAAATCAGCAACGAACGATACTTCTCCTCGAAGAGTACGAG
>JACDAG010000604.1 GCA_013695565.1 Bradyrhizobium sp. | reverse complement strand
GTCGTACTGGCCGTCCATCCAGTGATACTCCACTGTGACGTTGCGCCCCTCGACGAGGCCCGCTTCACCCAGGCCCTTGCGGAACGCAGCCGTGCTGCCCGCCTGGGCTTCGGCCGCCCCGCCGTTGAGAAGCGCGATCACCGGCATTGCCGGCTGCTGGGCTTGCGCTTCACGCGGCAGTGCCACGACCGCACCGCCGATGAGCATGATGAACTCGCGCCGCCTCATGCTTCACCCCTAGGCTCAGTAGGCGGCATCGTATTGGCTCAACCGGGTGCCATCGCCGGACGCCCGCCTACTTCACCGCCGTCACCACGATTTCCACAATATGCGGCGGTTCGAGCTCGACGCCAAGGCAAGCCCGCATCGGCGGATTTTTGGTGTCGACCCATTCATCCCAGGCGCGGTTCATCTCGCCTTTGCGCTTCATGTCGGCGATGTAGACGATCGCCGAGAGGATTTTGCTCTTGTCCGAGCCGCACAGGGCCAGGCTCTCGTCGATGCGGGCCAGCGCCTTTGCGCTTTGCTCGTACATCGATGGGGTGACGGGATCGGGCGCCACCGCCACCGTCAACACCAGATCGTCGTGAACGACGGCGCGGCTGCGGGTTGGCGTGAGGCCGGGAAAACGCGTGATCATGACCAGCCCCTATTTCACGAACGAGCGCGATGGCGCGAGGTGCAAGGCGAACGCATCGACCTTGTCGCTGGCGCGCGGATAGATCTCGCTCACGATCGGATCGTGGCCGGGGATGAACCGGTCGGGATGACCGGCCAGCCGCTCGACAATCTCCCAGCCCTGCACCATATCGCCGACATTGTAGACGATCGGAAACGGGCTGCGCTTCTGCAGGTTGGCGTAGTAATGCGCGGCGTCGGATGCCAGCACCACCGGCCCGCGCGCGGTCTCAACCCGCACCACCTGCAAGCCATCGGAATGGCCGCCGACGCGGTGCACGGTGACACCCGGCGCAACCTCGCCATCGCCATTGTGGAAGGTGACGCGCTCGCCATAGACATGGCGCACCATCTGCGTGACGTGTTCGACCGAGAACGGATGCCGGATCAGGCCGTTGCACATGCAGCGCCCGGTCGCGTAGCTCATCTCGCGGTCCTGCAGATGGAACCGGGCGCCGGCGAAGCGATCGAGATTGCCGGCGTGGTCGTAATGCAGATGGGTGACGATGACGTCCTTGATGCTGTCGGCCTTGACGCCAAAGCCTTCCAGCGCGTCGACCGGATTGAGGTTGAGCTTGCGCGACCGCGCCTTGGCTTCTTCCGCGTTGAAGCCGGTATCGACCAGGATCTCGCGGCCGTGGCCGCGGATCAGCCAGACGAAATAATCGAGGTCCTGCGCCGCGGTTTCGTGCGGATCCGGTATCAGGAAGTTCAAATGGGGGGTGCGCGGCGACATCGTCGCATAGCGCAACGCATAGATTTCGTAGGCATTTCCCATCGGTGTCACTTTTCTTTAGGTTTGGAGATTGGCCGATACCAGCAGCAAGCCATTGTCGTCCGCAAAGGTCAAACCGGCGGCGCGAATGACGGCTGCATGGCACGGCCGCGCGCGCTATGTGAGACCGGTCACACTGCCTCCGGCCTGGCGCATACGCGTCAAACGATTGCCGGCCTGGCGAGGCCTCGCGCAACCGTCGGATGATCACGCAGCGCAACGTCACGACAAGCGGGATTTATTCCCGTTCGATCCCAGCACTTCGTCGCGGTGAATTGTCGCAATTAACGACGACTTCGCAAGCGGTTGACGGCCTGCGGGGCTCGTTTGATAATGCGGTTTGCGTAGAGTAAGGTCGCCGCGGCGCAAGCTCGGATCGGCGCTTTTTTGGCTGGACTGCGGTGATTATGAAAATCCGCCTTGCATTGCTTCTCACGGTGATTTTTTCGGTGGCTGCAATCGCCCCGTCGTTCGGAGCCGGCGAACGTTTTGCGCTGGTGATCGGCAACGCGAAATATCCCGACGCCGAAGCGCCGCTGAAAGAGCCGATCAACGATGCGCGCGATGTCGCCGAAGAACTCAAGCGCGACGGTTTCGCGGTGGATATCGGCGAGAACCTCACTGGCGACGGCATGCGTCGCGCGTTCGATCGCCTGTACGGCAAGGTCAAGCCAGGTTCGGTCGCACTGATCTTCTTCTCGGGTTTCGGCATCCAGGCGAACCGCCAGAGCTACATGATCCCGGTCGATGCGCAGATCTGGACCGAGGCGGATGTCCGCCGTGACGGATTCAGTCTCGAGAACGTGCTGGGCGAGATCAACAGCCGCGGCGCCGGCGTCAAGATCGCGCTGGTCGATGCCAGCAGGCGCAATCCCTTCGAGCGCCGGTTCCGCAGTTTCTCGGCCGGCCTTGCCCCTGTCATCGCGCCCAACGGCACGCTGGTGATGTATTCGGCCGCGCTTTCGTCGGTCATTTCGGATAATGGCAGCGACCACAGCCTGTTCGTGAAGGAATTGCTCAAGGAAATCCGAACCCCCGATTTGATGGCCGAGGAAACGCTGAACCGCACCCGCGTCGGCGTCACCCGCGCCTCGCGCCAGGAGCAGGTGCCGTGGATTTCGTCGTCGCTGGCCGAGGACTTCTCCTTCATCCCCGGCGGCGCAGGATCGAGGCCTTCCAGCCCGCCGCCGCCCCCCGTCGGCACCGCTCCGACACCTCCGCCCGTTGCCACTGCTCCGGCGCCTCCGCCGGTTCCGGCACAGCCCTCGGCAACTCCTTCACCCGGGTCTCAGGTCGCCATTCCGGCGCCGGCACCACCGCCAGCGCCGCCGTCACCGCCAGCCCCGCCGCCAAAGGCTGAAGCCCCGATCCCGCCGCCCGCCCCCCCGACCAAGCCGGGCGAGAACAACCAGGCAATTGCGGCGCTCGCCGATGATCCAACCATCAAGAGCCTGAACGACAAGCTCCGCGAGAACCCCGACGATGGGCCCGCGCTGTATCGGCGGGGCCAGGTCTATGCCAGCAAGGGCTTCTATGAGCTCGCCATCAAGGACTTCAACAATTCACTGCGGCTCAACCCGAAGGATGTGGAAGCCTACAACAACCGCTGCTGGGCCCGCACCGTCATCGGCGACCTGCAGGCCGCGCTGAAGGATTGCAACGAGGCGCTGCGGCTGCGGCCGAATTTCGTCGATGCGCTGGACAGCCGCGGCCTCGTCAATCTGAAGAGCGGGCAAACCAAGAACGCCATTGCAGATTTCGATGCCGCGCTGAAGATCAACCCGCGATTGACCTCCTCGCTCTACGGCCGTGGCGTTGCCAAGAAGCGCAACGGCTCGGTCGCGGAGGGCGATCTGGACATCAACAACGCCAAGGCGATGGACCCGAATATTACTAAGGAATTCGCCGATTACGGCGTACAGTAACTATTATTTGAGGTGAAGGCGGCGCCGCCTCGAACCTGCAGGCGGGCGCCAAAGACCAATACAAGAGTGACCAATACAAGAGTGACGCAAGACGAACCGTAATAGGCCGCGGCCGGATTGGTCCGGCAACTCATTTGAATCACGTTGGAACCGCGCGCTGGAGGGACTGGCAATGTCACAGAACTACGGAACGAAAACCCTGACCTCGATCCTTTCGATCGCGACGCTTGGTGCCGCACTTTCCCTCGGCATGGGAACCGCGCTCGCCCAGGAAAAGCCGAAGGAAAAGAACGTGTCCGAGGGAGAAATCCTCCGCGCATTGGTCCCGGAAAAGAAGCCGCTGACCCGTGGCCTTTCCGTCGGTCCGCAGCAGGTCGATTCCGCGGCCGTCGCCGCCGAGGGCCAGTTCGTCCAGAAGATCCGCGGCCGCTCGACGCGGTCGCTGACGATCAGCGAGCGCGAAGAGATTGCAGCCATCGTCAAGGACAAGCCCAAGATCGATCTGGAAATCAACTTCGACTACAACTCGTCCGACATCAGCACCAGGTCGCTGGAATCGGTTCAGGCGCTCGGACGCGCATTGTCGAGTTCCGAGTTGAAGGGCTCGACCTTCGTGGTCGCCGGTCACACCGATGCGGCCGGCGGCGAAGGTTACAATCAGGACCTTTCCGAGCGGCGCGCCGATGCGATCAAGCGCTATCTGGTCGACAAATACGGCATCAACGGCACCGATCTGGTGACCGTCGGCTACGGCAAGAGCAAGCTCAAGGACGCGAACCAGCCGATGGCGGAAGGCAATCGCCGCGTGCAGGTCGTGAACATGGAAAACAAGGCCACTGCGTCCAAATAGCCTGTGCAAGTAAGGGCGTGGCGTTGACCTAGAATTTGCGGCTACAATGCGTCCCGCACCACACGTGCGG
>JACDAG010000148.1 GCA_013695565.1 Bradyrhizobium sp. | reverse complement strand
GCGGAGCACCGTGACCGCCCCGCGAAACTTGCCGCGTTCGTCGCGCAATGGCCGGGCGTTGGCAACGATGGTGGCCTTCGCGCCGGCGTGTTCGGGCTGCACCACGAGTTCGAAATCATCGACATTTTCGCCGCGCAGCGCACGGGCCAGCGGTGAATCCGGAATCGGCAGCGGCGTGGTGCCGTCCGAAAGGAAGCAGGCGAATTTCCGCACCCCCGCCAGGCTGTCGAAGCCGCGGCCGACGCTCAGCAGCCGCCGCGCCGCGGCATTGGCAACGACGATCACCGCATTCTCGTCGACGACGACGACAGCGTCGCGGATGCTTTCGACCGTGTTCTCCAGCAGGTTTTGTTTGGTACCGACTTGGCTCGACAATTCGGCGAACGCCGCTGATAGCGTGGCCATCTCGCGACCACCTTCGGAAGGGATTGCGAGCCGCTCACCGCGCGTCAGGCCTGCGACAGCCCGGGTCATTTGGGCCAACGGCCGGGACACAGACCGCGCCATGGCGGCTGCGAACACAAGTGCCGCCACAACTGCGATCGCCCCTACGACAAATGTCGTACGGCCAAAGCCTGCAAGGCCATCCCCGAACAAGCCCAGCGCGCAGACGGTGGCCAGCACCAGGAACACCATCGCGGATGCAAGGCGGCTCCATAAAGTCATAACGACCAACTACCCGGGAAAATCACCAAAAAATCGCCAAGGAATCGCTAAGAAAATCGCCGGGAAAACCGCCGCAGAAGACGCCAAATAGAACTGCCCAACAAAATAACCGCAACAATGGATACAAGAATGGACGCTCGGGCCGGCGTTTCGGCCGGTGTCGATCGGGGACCTTTGTTCAGCGCCCTGAGCTACCCCAATGCTTAGCCGAGTTCTGCGCCGCGATCCCAGGTTTTCGGTCCCGTAGAATTACGGACAGCGACTCAGAAAAAGGAATTCTTCAAAGAGCTTATACCCCGAATATCTTGGTGTACCGCGCCTTGATCTCCTCGCTCTGCGCCTGCACGGCGGCCGGATCGGCCTTGAGCACTTTCAAGCTCGCCAGAGGAATGTGCTCGCCCTTCTCCTTTACCTGCGCGTGAAACGAGCGGTGCGCGAATACGTCGACCAGCATCTGCTGGGTTTCGGCGCTGAAGAAGAAGCTCTGAAACAGTTTGGCCGCGTTCGGATTGGGCGCGCCGCGGAAGATCCCGGAGGGCACGATGATCAGCGGGGCGCCCTCGGTCGGGTAGACCACCTCGACAGGTTTACCCTGATCCTTGAGCAGCACCAGGTTGTAATCGTTGCCGTCGGCCATGATGGCGCGCTCGCCGAGCAATATCTTCTTCGGTGGATCGGCGGCCGATTGCACCTGCATGACCTTCTGTTGCGCCAGCCTTTCCAGATAGGCCCAGCCGAGGTCGCGCGTCAGCACGAAGGTCGCGGTCATGATGGCACCGCTGTAGCCGGGATGGCCCTTGACGATCTTGCCCTGCCACCGGGGGTCGAGCAGGTCGGCATAACTCTTGGGCGCTTCCTCGCGCTTGACGAGATTGGTGTTGTAGCCGATCACCTCGAGCCAGCCGCAGGACGTCGCGTGCATGCCGTCAGGGTCGATCTGATCGGCCTGGAAATGCTTGACGACTTCCGCCGGCAGATAGGCCGCGAGCCAGTTGTTTTTCTTCCAGTCGAGATAATGCGCGGGATCCGTCGAATTGGCGACGTCGACGGCGTTGATACCGCTGCCCTGCTCCTGTGCGATGCGCTGAAAAATCCGCTCCGCGCCGGATCGTTCGACGCGAACGCTGATGCCGGGGTACTTCGCTTCGAACGTCCGCGCCAGCCGCTCGGCGGTGTTGAGTTCAAGCGCCGTATAGAACGACACCTTGCCTTCTTTCCTGGCCGCCTCGATCAGCGCCGGTGTCACTTCGGAAGGCGGCGGCGCGGCCGCCCTGAGGGGCTCGGCAAACAGCGCGCCGGCAACGGAAGCCGTCGACGCCTTCAGCAGGTCGCGTCTCGACCATCGGCCGTGCGGCATCGCATCCTCCCTTCATGCCCCCAGCCGTTCTTCGGCCGCCTTGTTTCGACGCGTTTTCTTGACGCGAACCGGTGTCCACTTCGCTGGAAAACGCTTTGCTAACTTGCCCGCTGGTGGGCCTTCAGCGCCTCGCCGAACGCTTCGAACAGCGCGCGGTTGATCGGATTGCGTTGCGGATCGTACTCCGCATGCCATTGCACGCCGAGCGCAAAGCTCGGCGCATCGGCAATCCGGATCGCCTCGATGGTGCCGTCCTCCGCCACGCCCTCGATCACGACGCGCTCGCCGGGATCGAGGATGCCTTGCCCATGCAGGGAATTCACGCGAATGGTTTCGCAACCGAGCAGCTTGGCAAAGGCGCCATCGGGCGTGAGATGGACGTCATGCCGATCCGCAAAGATCACAAGCGGATCGGGATGGATTTCACCGTTCTCGAGCCGCGGCATGCGGTGGTTCATGCGGCCGGGGATTTCGCGGATTTCCGGATGCAGCGAACCGCCAAAGGCGACGTTCATTTCCTGCAGGCCACGGCAGATGCCGAAGATCGGCACGCCGCGGGCGACGCAGGCTTCGGCCAGCGCCAGCGCCACGTCGTCGCGAAGAATATCGTAGGGCTCGTGCTTCTCATGCGGTTCGGTCTTGAAGCGGGTCGGATGAACATTGGCGCGGGCGCCCGTCAGCACCACCCCGTCGACGGCGTCGAGCAAGGCGCCGATGTCGGTGATCTCAGGCGATCCCGCAAACATCAACGGCAGCGCGCCCGACACGTCGGCCACGGCGCGAAGGTTGCGTTCTCCGACCATCTGCGTTGTGAAGCGATTTTCGATGCGATGGGCGTTTCCGATCACACCAACCACGGGCCGTTTCATCGGCTGAATTCTGCTTTCATCG
This sequence comes from Bradyrhizobium sp., assembly GCA_013695565.1. Classification (GTDB taxonomy): domain Bacteria; phylum Pseudomonadota; class Alphaproteobacteria; order Rhizobiales; family Xanthobacteraceae; genus Bradyrhizobium. The sequence goes on along the minus strand of JACDAG010000148.1, from coordinate 6,885 downwards.
TCCTGCGCAAGGATCTTCTAGGTTAAGCCAAGATTCCAGTGGATCATGCCTGCGAGATCGCAAGGGATCAACATGATATGCTGCCCACTTCCGCTTTACAGCTCCGCGGGAATGCCAGGTCGCCCCGGCAAGCGTGGCGTCGAGACAGGCACCAGGGAGCTTAGCAGGCTTCCTCGGCCGCTATTTCCGCGTAAACGTCTCCCTGGCGTCGATCGCCTCGACGCCGGGCAAACCCGCCGCCCGAAGTGCGGTCGCCGCGGCATTATCGGCGCCGTTCAGCCAAGGCAATTTCGCCTGGATTCCCCGGGTCACCGGCTCGCCCAGCGCACCGCCGAAATCGAGCGGCCAGAATCCGTTCGGCACCGCCTCGGCGGTGATGGCGTGGAGTCGATATTCCTTTCCCAACGCTGCTTCCGCATCGTCAGGTGAAACATGGCGCGCGGTCCCGGGATTGGCCGGGTCGGCAAACGTGGCGAGTACCGGGATCAGCGCGCCCGTCACCGGCACGATGCCGGTCTGGCGGTTCATGTCGTTGAACGACACCCGCTTGCCGGAAGCCGCGATATAGGCGCGCAGCGCCACATAATTCATGCCGTCGAGTTCGAGATTGTTGTCGATATGCGCCAGCAGCGCGACAAGATTCTTGCCGCCGCCGAGATCGACGTAAACGGCATCGCCGACGGTCCTGGTATGGCCGCCGCGGCTGTAACTGCGGTCGGGATGAACCGCCATCACGCCGGAGGCGGATTTGCGTCCCGCGGGGGTCTCGACCTCGACAGTCAGGCGATATTTGTGGCCGGGACGGTTGATCCTGATCTGATCGCCGATATAGATCGCCGCCAGCAGCGCAACCGGCCCCAACCATTTGAAATTCATCTCATCCTCGCCGCAGCGCCCGTCCCCTGGAGCCTTTTCCATTCCGATTGAATCGGAACGGGGCTCTAGATTCTTGATTTGACGCGTTTTCTTGACGCGAACCGGTGTCCACTTCGCTGGAAAACGCTCTTGCCTGCACCGCTTGGCACACCGGACACGCCAGCGTCAAACCGGCGCGCGCTTCGCCGCTTGATCCCGGGCGAATTTTCGCGAAAGACTGGCGCCACGAATATTCTGCAGGAAGGAATCAACGTGACAGGTCCGGCTGACGATCGCCTTCTGGCCCGCAACGATCTGGCGTGGGCGATATCGGTCGGCGGCATCGGCGTGGTGCTGTTCGCAGCACTATTGCTGTTCACCTGGACCTTCGCTGCGACCCTGTTCCTGATCTTTGCCGGCGTGCTGCTCGGCGTCGCCCTCACCGCGATGGCCAATATGCTCGGCCGCGTCGTCAAGCTTCCGCATTCGCTGCGGCTGACCGTCGTCGGGCTGGCGCTGGCTGGCCTCTTGTCGGGCATCCTTTTCCTCGGCGGCGCGACCATCGCGCAACAGACCAAGGTGTTGAGCGACACGATCAAGTCGCAATTGGTCGACGTCAAAGCCTTCCTGGAAAGAAACGGCGTCGATACCAGCTTTTTTGACTTCGGCAGCCTCAACGCAGCCGCTTCGGACGCGCCGGCGACGCCACCGACGCATAATCTTCCCAGCGCCAGCACCATCGCTTCGAGCGGCGGCGCCATATTCAGCCAGAGCCTGAAACTGATCCTGGGCACCCTGAGCGCAGTCGGAAACTTCTTTATCGTGCTGTTCCTGGGGCTCGCCTTTGCCGTGCAGCCGAGCGTTTACCGCAACGGGCTGTTGTTCATGGCGCCGGCCAAACACCGTGCCCGCGCCACCGTCATTATCGACCGCATCGGATGGACGCTGGAGCGCTGGCTGATCGCGCAGATCATCACCATGGTCGCGGTGTTCCTCGTCACCTGGATCGGCCTTGCGATCATCGGCATCCCGAGTTCGTTCATTCTGGGCATCCAGGCCGGGCTGCTCGCGTTCATTCCGACCGTGGGCGCGATCCTCGGCGGGTTGATCGTGGTGCTGGCGAGCCTTGCCTCGGGATGGGTCGCCGCCTTGAGCGCCTTCATCCTGTTCCTCGGCGTGCACGCGCTGGAAAGCTATGTGCTGACGCCGATCATCCAGCGCCAGGCGCTGGATATTCCGCCCGCCACGCTGTTTGCGTTCCAGATCCTGCTCGGCGTGGTCTTTGGCATCTGGGGCCTCGCGCTCGCGCTACCCCTGATGGCGATCGCCAAGGTCATGATCGACCATTTCAAGGCCGAAGACGTCAGGCCCGAAACGACATTGATGGCTTGAACCCTCAGCCTTCGGAGGTGAGCACCGTCGCGGTGTGCTCGACCTCGGGCGGTGCCGCAAAATATTGCCCAACCAGGCCGCGCCACGCCGTGAAGTCTTCGGAGCCGCGGAAATCGACGGTGTGATTTTCCAGCGTGTCCCATTTCGCCATCAGGCGGTAGCGCGACGGCTTCTCGATCGACTTGTGCAGTTCAAACCCCTTGCCACCCTTGGCGCGCAGGAACAGCGGCCGCGCCTTGGCGACGGCGGCTTCAAAATCCTTCTCGGTGCCGGGCTTGACGTCGATTTGTGCGATTTCGGTGATCATGTCGGTGACGGCCTTTTGCTAGGGAATAATCGTGTCTAGCCCAGCCGGCCCAAAAGAAAAAGGCGCCTCGCGGCGCCCAACATCGGCATATCCAGCGTTCGGCTCAGTTAAACAGCAATACCGTGCCGACGACCATCAACGCGCAACCGACGAACAGGATGGCAGGCCAGCGCGTTCTGCGCTGATCGTAACGGCCCTGCGCACGGCGCTCGCTGATGAGCGCCGTCTCGAACTCTTCTGAGCTGGAGAACATGCAGGCAAAACCACCACGGGCGGAGACTGCGGCCGCTTCGAGCGACATCAGTGCAGCCTGTGGGTTTCGCGATTCCATGGTCCAAATAATATGGATGGAATGGTAAACGCGGAGTTACCGCTGCGCCTACCTGGAATGCGGCTTCGATCAGAACCGTCCGGTTCTAGGTCGTCACAGGCTGCGCACGCACGGGCGCCGGGAGGCCTGCGGTCTTGCGCCGCCAGTGCTCGAGCGAGAGCGGCAGCTCTTCAGCGGCCTCGACGCGGTTACGGCCGCTGCGCTTGGCTTGATAGAGCGCGGTGTCGGCCGCCGCCAGCAGCACTTCGAGCTCGGTGCCCGCCGGCCCGCCGGCGACGCCGATGCTGACGGTGGTATCGACCGGGCCTTCCTCGCAGACGATTCCCGATGACTCGAATGCTTCGCGCACGCGTTCGGCCACCAGCACGCCCTCTTCCAGCGCGCACGGCAACAGCGCGGCGAACTCTTCACCGCCGATACGCCCCGAGAGGTCGCTGATGCGAAGGTTGTTGACCACCACGGTGGAGAACAGTTTCAGGATCTCGTCGCCCGCGGGATGGCCGAAGCGGTCGTTGATGCCCTTGAAATGATCGATGTCGAAGATCATCACGGTCACCGGACGGCCGGCCTTGGCTTCGCGCTCGATCACCCGGGCGCAGGCTTCGGCAAAGCCGCGGCGGTTGAACATGCCGCTCAACGGATCGATCGACGCCGCCTTCTTGTGCACGGTCACCGCGCGGTCCGACACCAGCATGAAGATGACGAACACGGTGCCGATCGCATAGAGCACCAGTTCGATCGAGAACGCCGTCACCCAGACGCTGCTGTAGAAAGTCTCGTCATGCGGACGCAGGAGATCGCCGAGCAGGATCGGCAGCATCAGCACGCAACCATGCATGACCGGCACCGCAATGGTCGGCCAGCGATTCTGCATGCTGCGCCGTCGCTCGTTCCACAATTCCGAGGCCGTCAGCGCCGCATAGATCGCAACGATCGCCGCACCAACGGTCAGGCGCATCGCCGGATCCAGCCACGGCAAGACCACCGATACCCCGACCCAGGCAATCGCGCCGAACACCAGCCCGGGCAGGTTGGGCTTGCGGCCGAGGAACACGCGCGCCGCATTCCAGACCATGCCGCAGGCAATGAAACCGACCGCGTTCAGCGCCAATGTCAGCGGCTCGCCAAGTCCGGCGCCGCCGATGGTCCAGATCGCGACCGAAGCCGCACCGAGCAGATAGGCCGTGCCCCACCATTTCAACGCCGGGACATTTTCCTGCTTGCCGAAGAAAATGAGCATGGCACCGAGCATGCCCGCAACCATGGTCGCGAACAGATATAGCGTGGACGTATCAAACGACATGAGCCCCACCTTGAGAGTGTGATGCAATGTTCCGTGGCGCGATTTGAAGTGTGATGCTGCGCCCCAATGTTGTCACGCTAAGACCCCCGGGTTCCAAATTCGTGTGTACGCGTACGAAAGTTTTCGTGAAAATCTGCGTTAATTCATCTCTAAACTGAACGCAAAAAGGGCGCCTCTCGGCGCCCTCTTCGTTTTCATGAATGCAGCAATCGCTGCAAATTTTAGCGAAGCAATTAGCGCTTCGAGAACTGGAACGACTTGCGCGCCTTGGCGCGGCCGTACTTCTTGCGCTCCACGGTACGGGAGTCGCGGGTCAGGAAGCCGCCCTTCTTCAACACGCCGCGCAGGTCCGGCTCGAAGCAGGTCAGCGCCTTGGAGATGCCGTGACGCACGGCACCCGCCTGGCCTGACAGGCCGCCGCCGGCGACCGTGCAGATGACGTCGTACTGGCCAGCGCGTGCGGCCGCGACCAGCGGCTGCTGGATCAGCATGCGCAGCACCGGGCGAGCAAAGTAGACTTCGACTTCGCGGGTGTTGACCACGATCTTGCCGGCGCCCGGCTTGATCCAGACGCGGGCAACCGCGTCCTTGCGCTTGCCGGTGGCGTAAGCGCGGTTGAACTTGTCGACCTTCTTGACGTATTTCGGCGCTTCGGGGGCCGCGGTCTTCAGGGACGACAACTGGTCGAGAGACTGCATGGTGTCGGACATCTTATGCGGCCCTCATGTTCTTGCGGTTCATCGAAGCGATATCAACCGTCTCGGGTTGCTGGGCTTCATGCGGATGTTCGGCACCGGCGTAAACGCGCAGATTGCCCATCTGCACGCGACCGAGCGGCCCGCGCGGAACCATGCGCTCAACAGCCTTCTCGAGCACGCGCTCGGGGAAACGACCCTCGAGGATCGACTTTGCAGTGCGCTCCTTGATGCCGCCGATGAAGCCGGTGTGCTTGTAATAGACCTTCTGGTCGCGCTTGCGACCGGTCAGGACGACGTGCGCCGCGTTGATGATGACGACGTGATCGCCGCAATCGACGTGGGGCGTATAGGTGGGCAAATGTTTGCCGCGCAGGCGCATGGCGACCAGGGTAGCGAGCCGTCCGACCACCAGACCTTTGGCGTCGATCAGCACCCACTTCTTCGTCACCTCGGCCGGCTTTGCCGAAAAGGTTTTCATGTGAGGAATCCGTGAAAGGGGACCGCGGCGCAGGCTGCGCCGAACTGCGGCGGTTTCTAGAGAACCGCGCGTTGCGCGTCAATGCCAAATGACGATAAATACTAAAGTAAAAACAACGGCTTATAATTATGGTGCGATAATACCGTGTAAAAGCCTATTTGTTTGGAATGGAATAGGTCGATGTTACGTGCGCGATCGGATCGGGCGATGAGCCCGACAGCAGATTGACCTCGCCGACCGCAAGCCGCTTGCCAAGCTTCAACAGCCGCGCTGCGGCCAGTACGTCCTGCCCGGGCTGGCCCTTGCGCAGGAAATTGATGTTGAGGTTGGTGGTCACGGCAAGGCCGACCGGGCCGATCGCCGAGAGCAGCACCACATACATCGCAAAATCAGCCATCGCCATCAGCGTCGGGCCTGACACCGTCCCGCCCGGACGCAGCATGTTCTCGTTGTAGCGCTGCCGCAGCAGGCAGGTCTCGCCATCGGCGCTTTCGATGGTGATTTCGCCGCCCTTGAACGCCTGCGGGAATTCGTCGTGGAGGAACTTCTCCAGTTCAGCCACGCTCATTTTCGCTATCGCCATGCCGTCCCCTGCCCTCGCTTCAGATCGCCTGTTACATTAAGTTGTCGTCAAAGCCCAAAGAAAACCCAAAGAAAACCTTTGAGTGGAAATTTTGCAATGTCGCCCCAGACCGCCCGCGCGCCCGCGCCTCAATCGTCGATCCTGCTGCGTGAGCGCGTCGGCAGTATCGCCGTGCTCACCCTGAACCGGCCGGCGGCGCGCAACAGCCTGTCGGAGGGCCTGATTGGCGAACTGCATGCGGCGCTGAAGAATATTCACGACGACAACAATGTACGCGCGGTGGTCATCCACGCCAACGGCCCGGCCTTTTCGGCCGGTCACGACATGAAGGAACTGACCGCCCGCCGCAGCGATGCCGATCGGGGACGGGCCTATTTCGCAGAGATCATGAACGCCTGCAGCGCGATGATGCAGGCGATCGTGCAGCTGCCGAAGCCGGTGGTTGCCGCCGTTCAGGGCGTTGCCACCGCCGCCGGTTGCCAGCTGGTGGCGAGCTGCGATCTGGCGGTTGCCTCCGAAGCCGCGAGCTTCGCCACGCCGGGCGTCGATATCGGCCTGTTCTGTTCGACGCCGATGGTGGCGCTGTCGCGCAACGTGCCGCGCAAGCAGGCGATGGAAATGCTGCTCACCGGGGAGCCGGTGGATGCCGCGACCGCCCAGAGCCTCGGCCTCGTCAACCGCGTGGTTCCTCCCGGCACCGAACGCGATGCGGCGATCGCGCTGGCGCAGAAGGTCGCGCTCAAATCCGCCTACACCGTCAAGCTCGGCAAGGAAGCCTTCTACCGCCAGGCCGAAATGAACCTTGCCGACGCCTATCGCTATGCGGCCGAGGTAATGACCGAAAACATGATGGCGCGCGACGCCGAAGAAGGCATCGGCGCCTTTATCGGGAAACGGCAGCCGAAATGGGAAGACCGGTGAGCATCCCTCGGCGCCGC
>JACDAG010000558.1 GCA_013695565.1 Bradyrhizobium sp. | reverse complement strand
ACCCACACCATCACCGGCGCCATCGTCGGCGTCGGCGCGGCGCGGCGGGTCTCGGCGGTGCGCTGGAACGTCGCCAGTTCGATCGTCTATGCCTGGGTCATCACCATTCCGGCCTCGGCCATCGTGGCGGCGGCGACCTATTGGGCGGTGGTGCTGCTACGGTAGCGTTTTCCAGCGAAGTGGACTTCCGGTTCGTGTCAAGAAAACGCGTCAAAATAAAGAATCTAATCAGGTCACCAGCTTGAGGCCGACGATGCCGGCCACAATCAGTCCGATGCTGGCCAGGCGGGCGGCGGTGGCCGGTTCGCCGAACAGGGCGATGCCGAGGATCGCCGTGCCGACGGCGCCGATCCCGGTCCATACCGCATAGGCCGTTCCGATCGGCAGCGTTTTCAACGCCACGCCAAGCAGGAGGATGCTGCCGGCCATGGCCGCCAGCGTCAGGACCGACGGCACCAGCCGGGTAAAACCTTCGGTGTATTTGAGACCGATGGCCCAGCCTATTTCCAGCAGACCAGCGGTGAACAATACGACCCAAGCCATGACAGACCCTCCAGATAGGGCAGGGTCGTCCCCGCGGATGATGTTGGTCGGAAGGCCGTCCTCCCGGAGGGCATATGGGACTTGCATGCACCGTCGGCAATTGCCAAATCGCCCTTGATTGCGCCCGTTTTCCCTGCCAAACGCTCGATTCATGTCCGACATTGCCGCTTCAGCCGAATCGCCGTCCCGGTCGCCACTCGCAGATGAAGTGGCGCGGCGGCGAACCTTTGCGATCATTTCCCACCCCGACGCCGGCAAGACCACGCTGACCGAAAAGCTGCTGCTGTTCGGCGGCGCCATCAACCTCGCCGGACAGGTCAAGGCCAAGGGCGAACGCCGCAACACCCGTTCCGACTGGATGAAGATCGAGCGCGAGCGCGGCATCTCGGTGGTCACTTCGGTGATGACCTTCGAATTCGACGGCCTCGTGTTCAACCTGTTGGACACGCCGGGCCATGAAGACTTTTCGGAGGATACTTATCGCACGCTGACGGCGGTCGATTCCGCGGTCATGGTGATCGACGCCGCCAAGGGCATCGAGGCACGGACGCGAAAACTGTTCGAGGTGTGCCGCCTGCGCGACATCCCGATCATCACCTTCATCAACAAGATGGACCGCGAGAGCCGCGACACATTTGATCTGCTCGATGAAATCGAGAAGACGCTGGCGCTCGACACCACGCCGATGACCTGGCCGGTCGGCCGCGGCCGCGACTTCCTCGGCACCTACGATATCGCCACCGGCGGCGTGCGGCTGCTCGAAGGCGGCGGCGCCAAGACCGGTGCTGCGCAGCAGATCGATATCGCCGATCTCGCCGGCCGCAACGCCAATCTCGACGTCGCCGAGATCAAGGATGAACTCGCGCTGGTGTCGGAGGCCTGCAAGCCGTTCGAACTGGACGCGTTCCGCGAGGGCCATTTGACGCCGGTCTATTTTGGCAGCGCGCTGCGTAATTTCGGCGTTGGCGACCTGCTGGAAGGTCTCGGGCGCTTCGCGCCGGCGCCGCGCGCGCAGGAAAGCAATCTGCGCAAGGTCGAAGCGGCGGAGCCGCGCATGAGCGCTTTCGTGTTCAAGATCCAGGCCAATATGGATCCGAACCATCGCGACCGCATCGCGTTCGCGCGGCTTTGCTCGGGCAAACTCAGCCGCGGCATGAAGGCCAAGCTGGTGCGCACCGGCAAGAACATGTCGCTGTCGTCGCCGCAATTCTTCTTTGCGCAGGACCGCTCGGTGGCGGATGAAGCGTATGCCGGCGACGTCGTCGGCATTCCCAACCACGGCACGCTGCGGATCGGCGACACCCTGACCGAGGGCGAGGATCTTACCTTCGTCGGAGTGCCGAGCTTTGCGCCGGAAATCGTCCGCCGCGTGCGGCTGACCGACGCCATGAAAGCCAAGAAGCTGAAGGAAGCGCTGCAGCAGATGTCGGAAGAGGGCGTCGTGCAGGTATTCCGCCCGCGCGATGGCGCACCGGCGCTGGTCGGCGTGGTCGGCCCGCTGCAGCTCGACGTGTTGAAAGCGCGGCTCGATGCCGAATATTCGCTGCCGGTGGAATTCGAAGTCTCGGAATTCCAGCTGGCGCGCTGGATTTCGTCCGATGACCGCAAGAAGCTCGACGCGTTCATCTCAGCCAACGGTTCGGGCGTCGCCGACGACGTCGATGGCGATCCGGTGTTCCTCGCCAAGAACGAATTCTATCTCGGCTATACCAGGGAACGCGCCGAGGGCATCGTGTTTTCCCACATCAAGGATGTGATGAAGAAGGCGTGAGCCACACTGGCTGTCGTCCTCCGGCTTGACCGGAGGACCCAGTACGCCGCGCTTTCTCGATTCAATCACTAACGCCTCTGGAATACTGGGTCACCCGCCCCCGTGCGCAATGCACTCGGGCGGATGACGACAGCTGCGGCGTGTCGCTTAGTGCATTGCACCCATCACCCATGCATCCAGTGGATGCCTGTATGCATTTGCCGATGCCGAATCAGCCTTGCCGGTCTGCCCGCTTTCCTAAAGTATCCATTGGATGCTTATAGAACAGGGAGGCAACCATGACTGATCTCGCGACCTATTCCCGCTCAGGCTCCGTCGGCACCATCGTGATGGACGATGGCAAGGCCAATGTGATGTCGCTGGCGATGCTGAACGCGCTGCATGCGGCGTTCGACCAGGCGGAAAAGGACAAAAGCGTCGTGATCCTTAAGGCGCGCGGCAGGCATTTTTCCGGCGGTTTCGATCTCAACGTCTTCGCCAAGGGCAGCGCCGAGGACCAGTATCTGATGCTCAAAGCAGGCGCCGAACTGGCGCTGCGCATTCTTTCGTTTCCGACCCCGGTGGTCGCGGCCTGCCAGGGCAATGCCTATCCGATGGGCGCGTTCCTGATCATGTCGAGCGACCACCGCATTGCCGCCGAAGGCAATTACAAGATCGGCATGAACGAGGTCGCGATCGGGCTCACGGTGCCGCGGTTCGCGATCGAGATCGCGCGACAACGGCTGACGCCGGCCTATTTCAGCCGGGTGGTGATGACGGCGG